>NZ_JAYXIH010000046.1:0-31394 GCF_036016755.1 Aurantimonas sp. A3-2-R12
TACGCCCTCACAAAGCCGGAGACCGACCGCTTATCGTAGTTGTCGCGGAACCGCTCAGGCTAGTCGCCGCTCGATACTCCCCGTTGATCAGAAGAGACCAGGAATCGTAGGCTCCCATTTGGGAGACGAAATATGCGTGAATGACGGCAAGCTCAGATAACAGCGTGATCTTGTACTGATCGAAGGAGGTTTTCAGTTCGAACATTTCGAAATGAGAAATCGTTCGCTCCTGATCCGGATTGCCGGTCATCGCTTGTAGCCGATTAAATAGCTCCTGCGACGAGGCGAACGACACCCGAAGGTGCGGGGCGTAAAAAGTGTTCGTGTACAACTCCTGAATTGCGTTTTGCGCCATCAAAGCCGGAAGCTGGATAGACCGGTACGGCATCTGCTGGACAGCCAAAGCTCCCAGCGGCTCGATTCGGGTCGCCAAGTTGTAGATATAGGTTAGCGAAATCCGGATCACGACCGGCCTTTCGAATCGGCTTGGAACATTCAGCGCCGTACCACTTCATCATGGGTACGCAAAGTATAATATACCGAGAAAATTTCGCATTCCGCCAACCAAGGTCCGTCGCGGTTCAGGATTCCATCCGTGGCTTGATTATCATTCAAGCGACGGGCGCCTAATGAGCCGCCGCCGCCATAAGCTCTCGATGAATCTCACCAGGACTTACGCTGCCTTGGACACTGTCGATGCGGTCCGGCGTCGTGCCGCCCAGACCATGCCGCGGCGGATGAATTCGATGAACTGCGTCGGTGGTCAGGGTCCGCTCAGTATTTCATCTGCTGGCAAGTAGTGTGGCGCGCTGGCTGATCGGTGCGCTGAGCGGTTTCAACGTCTCCAACCAGCACAGCTTCGGCCGCATCTTCGGGCGGTGACATCCGGGCGAAAGCCGGTCAGATATGCCTCGGCAGTCGATGCGCCGACGTGCTCGGGACGTGTCCATGACGGTCGTTTCGCCGATCGGTCCCGTCCGGTATTGTCTGGGAGTTACGCCTGCCCACAAACCACTGATGCGGCCAATCGGGATACCCAGACGATGACGAGCAGACACGAAAACGGCATGAAGATCCGCAGGGCGGTGCTGGGCGATGCCCATGTCGATCGCGCAGAGGCGGCCAGAACCGATTTTGACACGCCGTTCCAGACACTCATCACCGAAGGCGCCTGGGGCACCGTGTGGGCGAGCGATGCCATCAGCCTGCGTGAGCGGTCGATGCTGACCCTTGCCCTGCTCGCCGCAACCGGAAACTTCGACGAGATTCCAATGCATATCCGGGCCACATTAAATACGGGGGCCAGCAAGCAAGACGTCATCGAGGCATTCCAGCACGTTGCCATTTATGCCGGCGTGCCGAAGGCTAACCACGCCATCAAGCTGGCGAAGCTGACCTACGCGGAAATGGAAGGGGAGACTATATGACCCGCCCCGCAGACCTCTACCAGCGCGACCGCGAGTGGCACCCCCCAGCCTTGACGCCGGACTACAAGACCAGCGTCGCGCGATCGCCGCGCTACGCGCTTTTGTCACTCCAGAATTCGGACAGTGAACTGACAGGGCCGACCTTCGGTCACACCGATGTCGACGCTTTGGACAACGACCTGATCCGCAACTACGCCAAGACCGGAGATCCGATCGGCGAACGCATCATCGTGCATGGTCGTGTGCTCGACGAAAACGCGCGCCCGGTTCCCAAGACACTTGTGGAGGTCTGGCAAGCCAACGCCGGCGGGCGCTACCGGCACAAGAAGGATACCTATCTCGCGCCCATCGATCCCAACTTCGGCGGCTGCGGACGGACGTTGACGGATGAAAATGGATATTACGTCTTCCGGACGGTGAAACCTGGCGCCTATCCGTGGCGCAACTGGGTCAATAACTGGCGCCCCGCCCATATCCATCTGTCGGTTTTTGGTGTGAGCTTCGCCCAGCGATTGATCACGCAGATGTATTTCGAAGGCGATCCGCTGATTGCGAAATGCCCGATCGTCAAATCCATCCCCGACCAACGCGCCATCGACCAGCTGGTCGCGGCGCTTGATATGAACGCCACGATCCCGCTCGACAGCATCGCCTACAAGTTCGACATCGTCCTGCGCGGGCACAGGTCGACCTATTTCGAGAACCGGCCGGAGGGCAATTGATCATGGTCCAACAGCTTCACTACCTCAAGGAATCTCCGTCCCAGACCGCCGGGCCTTTTGTGCATATCGGTCTCGCGCCAGGCGCTGCGGGGTTCGACATCTACCGGCAGGAACTGGGCCGGGACATCGCCGGGCCGAATGCGGCGGGCGAGCGGATCACCGTCGAAGGCATCGTTACCGACGGCACCGGCGCACCGGTCAAAGATGTCCTGATCGAGATTTGGCAGGCCAATGCGTCGGGTGTCTATCCGGGAAACGGCGCGGTCGAGGAGGGGTTTTTCGGATGGGGACGGGTGATCCCGGATTTCGAGACAGGCAAGTGGTCGTTCGAGACGGTCAAGCCGGGCGCAATCATGGATCGTAACGAGCGCCCGATGGCGCCGCACCTTAACCTCTGGCTGGTGGCGCGTGGCATCAATACGGGGCTCAACACGCGGCTCTATTTCGGCGACGAGCATGAAGCCAACGCCGCCGATCCGGTTCTCAATCTGATCGAACAACCCCACCGACGCGACACCCTGATCGCCAAGAAGACCGGGGCGATCTACCGTTTCGATATCTGCCTCCAGGGCGATGCCGAAACCGTGTTCTTCGATATCTGAGGGCCTGTCATGACAAACCCCTGCATCATCTGCGTTGCCATCACCGGCTCGCTTCCGACCAAGGACAACAATCCAGCCGTGCCGATCACGATCTCCGAGCAGATCGAAAGCACGCACGAAGCCTTCGATGCCGGCGCGAGTATTGCCCACTGCCATGTGCGCGATGACGAGGGAAAGCCGACATCCGACCCCGACCGCTTCGCGCGCCTCAAGGAGGGGCTCGAAACGTACTGCCCGGGCATGATCATCCAGTTCTCGACAGGAGGCCGCTCCGGCGCGGGCCGGGAGCGCGGCGGGATGCTGCCGCTCAGGCCTGACATGGCGTCGCTCTCGGTCGGATCGAACAACTTCCCGACCCGCGTTTATGAGAACGCGCCCGATCTCGTCGACTGGCTGGCTTCGGAAATGCAGACCTACGAGGTGAAGCCCGAGATAGAGGCCTTCGATCTCGGCCATATCGTGCAGGCCACCCGAATGGCCGCCGATGGTCGCCTCAGGGGGCCGCTGTATGTCCAGTTCGTCATGGGGGTCAAAAATGCGATGCCCGCGGACGAGCCGATATTCGACTTCTACATCGCAACCCTCAAGCGGCTTGCGCCGGACGCCCAATGGTGCGCCGCAGGGATCGGGTCGGCGCAATTGACCATCAACGAATGGTCGATCGCCAAGGGCGGCCATACGCGAACGGGATTTGAAGACAATGTGCGCCTTGATCGCGAGCGGCTTGCACCGTCCAACGCTGCCCTTGTCAAACGCGCTGTCGAACTGTGCGAGAAATACGAGCGGCCCGTCGCGATATGGCGGCAGGCCCGTGAGATCCTGGGCTTGAGGGCCTGCGCGGCCTAAAGAATGCCCAATGTGCCGCTTCTGTCCCGGCTGCCAGCGAGCTGGTTCTGCGACCGTCAGCCAGGAGCTTTGAATACCAGCGCGCCGTGCGAGCACGTTTATCCAATGGATGATTGAAGGGCTGATGGCTCTCCGTTGTACGTGGCAGCGGGTCGCGACGAAAATCGCGACCCGCTGTTCGTCAGGGTTGCGTCATAACGCTCTCGACGGCTTCCACGATCTTGCCGATCACGCGATCGGCTTCTTCTCGCGTCAGGCAGAAGGGCGGAGCGAAGCCTAAAATGTCGCCCTCTGGCATCGCCCGCCCGATGACGCCGCGCTCCGCGAGCGCCGCGGAGATCCGCGGGCCGATCTNAGGCAGAAGGGCGGAGCGAAGCCTAAAATGTCGCCCTCTGGCATCGCCCGCCCGATGACGCCGCGCTCCGCGAGCGCCGCGGAGATCCGCGGGCCGATCTTCTGCGCCGGATCGAAGAATACCCGGTCGTCCTTGTCGGCGACGAACTCCACCGCCGCCAGCAGCCCGTCACCGCGCACCTCGCCGACCTGGGCGTGGTCCGACAGCGCCGCAGCGAGGGTCTCACGAAAATGCGCCCCGACCGTGCGGACGTTCTCGATCAGGTCGAGCTTATCGATCAGTTCCAGATTGGCAACCCCCGCCGCCGCGCAGAGTGGATGGGCCGAGTAGGTCCAGCCGTGGCCGATCGCGCCGAGGGCGTCCGAGCCCTTGACCAGCACGTCCCAGACCTTCTCGGAAACAATCGTGCCGGACAGCGGCAGATAGGCTGAGGTCAGGCCCTTGGCGATGGTGATGAGGTCCGGCTTGATGCCGTAATGATCGGAGCCGAACATGGTGCCGAGACGGCCGAAGCCGGTGACCACCTCGTCGGCGACCAGCAGCACGTCGTATTTCGCCAGCACCGCCTGGATCTTCTCCCAATAGCCGGCCGGCGGCGGCACGATGCCGCCTGTACCGAGCAGCGGTTCGCCGATGAAGGCCGCGACCGTGTCGGGCCCTTCGGAGAGGATCATGTCCTCCAGCTTGTCGGCGCAGAATTGCGAGAACTGCTCCTCGCTCATCGAGCGGTCGGCGCGGCGGAAGTAATAGGGCGCCTCGGTGTGAAGGATCGGCGCGCGCGGCAGGTCGAAGGCATTGTGGAACAGGCCGAGACCGGTCAGCGAGCCGGTCATCACGCCGGAGCCGTGATAGCCGCGCCAGCGCGAGATGATCTTCTTCTTCTCCGGCCGGCCGAGTACGTTGTTGTAGTACCAGATCAGCTTGATGTTGGTCTCGTTGGCGTCCGACCCCGAAAGACCGAAATAAACCCGGCTCATACCGGCCGGCGCTCGGTCGATGATCATCTTGGCGAGTTGGATCGAGGGCTCGGAGCCGTGGCCGACATAGGCATGGTAATAGGACAGCTTATGCGCCTGCTCCGCGATCGCCTCGGCGATCTCGGAGCGGCCGTAGCCGACATTGACGCAGTAGAGCCCGGCGAATGCGTCGAGGCTCTCCTTGCCGTCACGGTCGACGATTGTCGCGCCCTTACCGCCGGTGACGACGCGGGTCGGCGTCTCGCCGCGCGCGTGCATGCCCATATGGGTCGAGGGATGGAAGAAGTGATCGCGGTCGAAGGCGGTCAGTTCGTTGGTCTGGTCGAGCATCTTCAAGCTCCTTTCCTGAATCGGTTCTGCTGTCTGCGGTGCCGCTCAGGCCGTGTCGAGACAGACATATTTGAGGTCGGTGAAGGCCTCGAGGCCGTGGCGCGAGCCTTCCCGGCCGAGGCCCGACTGCTTGACGCCGCCGAAGGGAATAGGCGCGCCGGTGATCTTGACCCGGTTGACCGCCACCATCCCGTATTCGAGCGCCGCGCTCATGCGGGCAACCCGGGCGGCGTCGTGGGTGACCAGATAGGCGACGAGGCCGTATTCGGTGGCGTTGGCGCGCGCGGTCACCTCGTCCTCGCCGTCGAAGGGGACGACCGCGGCCACGGGACCGAAGGTTTCCTCGCGCATGATCAGCGCGTCATCGGGCACGTCGGCGAGCAATGTCGGCCGATAGAACAGCGGCCCGGCCGGATGGCGCTCGCCGCCGACGAGGCGCCGGGCGCCGCGCGCCAGCGCGTCGCGGACCTGTGCATCGACCTTGGCGACCGCCCGCTCATGCATCAGCGGGCCGATCTCGACCCCGGGCTGGAGACCGGGTCCAACCTCGAGCGCCGCGATCCGCTCGGCATAGGCGGTGAGAAATGCCGCGTAGATCGGCCGCTCGACATAGATGCGGTTGGCGGCGAGGCAATCCTGCCCCGAGGTCGCGAATTTGGCGTCCATGGCGATGTCCACGGCCTTGCCGAGATCGGCGTCGGCAAAGATCATCAGCGGCGCGTGGCCGCCCAGTTCCATGATCAGACGCTTGACCGTCGGTGCCGACTGGGCAGCGATCAGCCGGCCGATCTCGGTCGAGCCGGTAAAGCTCATCGCCCGCACCCGTTCGTCCTCGCAGAGCCGCCCGACGATCGTCGCGGCATCGCCGGTGACGACGTTGAACACGCCCGCCGGCATGCCGGCCCGCTGCGCGAGTTCGGCAAGCGCCAGCGCCGAGAACGGCGTCTCGGATGAGGGATGCGCGACCGCGGTGCAGCCTGCTGCAAGCGCGGCGGCGGCCTTTCGCGTCAGCATCGCGGCGGGAAAGTTCCAGGGCGTCACCAGACCGACGACACCGAGCGGGACGCGGCTGAGCGTCATCTGCGCATCGGGGAGATGGCTGGTCACGCTCTCGGCGTTGAGGCGTTTGGCCTCCTCGGCATAGAACGCGACGAAGGACGCCGCGTAATCGATCTCGCCGCGGGCCTCGGTGAGCGGCTTGCCCTGCTCAAGCGTTATCAGCAGTGCCAGATCCTCGCGCGCGGCGAGGATCAGCCCGTGCCAACGCATCAGGATGTCGGCCCGCAGCTGCGGCAACAGCGCGCGCCAAGCCGGAAAGGCCGCGGCCGCGGCGTCGATCGCCGGCGACGTCTCCGCCGCGCCAAGCGCCGGCACGGTGCCAAGTCGGTCGCCAGTCGCCGGATCACGCACCGACACAATCGCGTCGGCGGTGACCCACCGGCCGTCGATCAGCGCAGCCTCGATGAATAGCCCCGCATCGTAAAGCTGCGACAATGGGTACGCGCGGTCGGAGGTAACGGCGATGGCGGACATGGCGATCTCCCATTCGTCACGGCGAGGCCGGAGCAACGTTCACAACGTCGTTCTAGCGTCTTCGCCGCCGAGAGGTCGGCCATAGTTGGAGCGTTGATCGGAGAGCTATCCTGCCAGCGGCGGCTTTGTCGGATGGCTCGTCTTCCTGGCCCCTAACGGGTGGTCTCGGAGATCATTTCAATGGGAACCGGGGTCTTCTTGATCGAGGTCATCGCCGGATAGGTGAAGTAGCGCCGGACCCCGATATGATCGGCCAGGATCTTGTCGACGATGGCCTGATAGCTGGCGAGATCGCGGGTGACGAACTTGCACAGATAGTCGAAGCCGCCGGAAATCGACCAGCACTCGACAATCTCCGGAACCGAGGCAATCGCCGTCTCGAACTGCGCGAAGTCCTCCTTGCGGTGGCTCTCGATCTCGATCATGACGAAGAGCACCGTCAGCGGCCCATAGGTGCTTTCCGCGATCGAGGCCGCGTATCCCTCGATGATGCCGGCCTCTTCCAGACGGTTGAGCCGCTCCCAACACGGCGTCGGTGAGAGATTGACCCGCTCGGCCAAGGCCGCCTTTGGAATCCGCCCCTCCTTTTGGAGGATCGTCAAAATCTTGATGTCGCGGTCGTCCAGCTTGATGCGGCCTCGTGCCATGGAAAATCCCGGATCGTAGTTCGATCCCACTGCATAGACCGCCGGCTCGCCCCGCGTCCATAAGGCGTTTGCGACCTCAGCGCACGATGAGACATTGCTTGCGGGTCAGCGAAGCCACCTTATGGGACACCGAGCCGAGCAGAAATCCTTCCAGATCGCCATTGCCGCGTGCGCCGAGCACGATCAGGTCGCAGTCGTGCTCGTCGGCGAACTCGACGATGGCGCGGGCCGGCTGGCCGCGCTTTGCGTGAGACGCGACGTCTTCAACGCCCGCCTTCTGTGCTCGCTCCTTGGCGGCGGTGGCGATGTCGCTGGCGTAGCTCTTCAGCGCATCGTCGGGGCGTTGCTGTTCGCCGCGGGCCCGGACCATCGAGAGCGAGGCCTCCAGCGGCGAGTGATGACGATAGATGCAGAGCGTGATCAGACGGGCGCCGAAGGTCCGGCAGAGTTCGGCGGCGACGTCGAGCCCCCGCATCGCCATCGCCGAGCCGTCGACCGGAACGAGGATTGTCTTGTACATGGCGCGGGGAATGCCTCCTACGGATCGATGGAAAGATCGGACGTTCTAGCGGAAGGCGAGATCGCGCAGGAACAGCGCGATCTGGGGAAAGGCGATCAGAGCGACACTCACCAGGAGCAGGATGAATATGAAGGGCGGCGTGCCGCGGATGACGTCCATATAGGGACGCTTGAAGATCGCGATCGCCGTGAAGATGTCGCAGCCGAAGGGCGGCGTCGCCGAGCCGATGGCCACCTGCAGCGTAATGATGACGCCGACCAGCACCGGGTCCAGCCCGAGACCGGAGACCAGCGGCGCGAAGATCGGCACCAGCACCAGGATGACGACGATCGGGTCGACGAACATGCAGCCGATGAAGAAGGCGATCGAGATCGCCACCAGGACGGTGATCGGCCCGGCTTCGTCGAGACCCAGCGCGCCGAGGATCATCTGGGGGATCTGCTCGAACGAGATCACCCAGGAAAATGCCGCTCCCGCAGCGACCAGGATGAAGACAACAGCGGTGATGAGACCAGTCGACTTGGCGATATCGATGATGTCCGAAAGGCCGAGGGAACGGAAGATCACCAGTTCGAGGAAGAGCGCATAACCGACGCAGACCGAGGCCGCCTCGGTCGGGCTGAAGATGCCGCCATAGATGCCGCCGACGACGATGACCGGAAAACCGAGCGGCCATACCGCCGCGCCGACCGCCGCCATGCGCTCACTCCAGGACGCCTTGGGTTCCGTCGGGATGTTGTTCCGCCGCGCGTAGATGACCGAATAGGCGGAAAACAGGACGAGGATCAGCAAGCCCGGTCCGACGCCGGCGATGAACAATTCGGAGATCGAGGTGCCGGAGATGACCCCGTAGATGATCATGGCGATCGACGGCGGAATCAGCATGGCGATGTCGGACGCATTGACGATCAGCGCCAGGGTGAAGCTGTCGCTGTAACCGGCCTTCAGCATGCGAGGTCGGAGCGGACCGCCGATGGCGACGACGGTCGCCTGGGTCGAACCGGAGACGGCGCCGAACAGCGTACAGCTTGTCGCGGTGGCAACACCGAGCCCGCCGCGAATGTGGCCGACGAATTTCATCACCATGTCGATCAGGCGGTCGGCGGAATGGCCCTTGGTAATGATGTCGGCCGCGAGGATGAACATCGGAACGGCGATCAGCGCCGCCGGCCGAATGCCGGCAAGCATCTGCTGCACCATGATTTCCGGGCCGATCGGCAGGTAGAAGAAGAAGGCGACCATCGTCGCCGCAATCAGCGGGATCATCATCGGGAACCCCAGAAGCAGGAGCACCACCATGGTGAGGATCATCGCCGTTGCCATCAAAGCCCTTTCTTTCCAGTGCCCGCCGCCGGTTCGCGGCGCTGCCGCCTAGACCTGCGTTTCGCTGTCCTCGTAGGTGTCGACCACCGAAACCGAGAGATAGACGTCCGGCCGCGTCAGATTGGCAATCGCCGTCAAAACGTACTGGATGCCGGTGATGACGAAGCCGAGCGGAAGCCACACCAGGGTCACGAAGATCGGCATCCGCGTTACCGGCGAGATGCGGCCGGTCTCATAGACACTGACGACGTACTGGTACGAGTACCATGCCAGAATGAACATGGCCGCGGCGGTCACCAGCGCGATGACGATCATCAGCGCCTTTCGCAGCCCCTGCGACAGCGCGTCGTAGATCGCCGACATGCGGATGTGGCGACCGTGGCGCGCCGCAAAGCCGATCCCGGCAAAGGTCACGATGATGATAAGGAACTGGTTAAGTTCCTCGGCGAAATAGAGGCTCTGGCCGAAGACGAACCGGCCGATCACGTTCGCCACCGAACTCGCCGCCATGATGAGGATGCCGGCCGTCAGGATGAACGCCTCGATCCTGGCGATGACCCGATCGAGGATATCCAAGGGGCGCAATAAACCTGAAAACGCAACGGCCGGTGCTGGCGCCGAAACCTCCGTCGTCACCGACGTCTCAGACGACGCCGGGCCGGCGCCACCTTTGGTCGAAGGGTCCGCTGACGGGTCGATTCGGTTCATCGCCACCTCATTTCATGGCCCACTCTCGCGAACTGCTTCGCCGCCGCAAACCCCCAGGCGGCTACCCGCCGCCCAGGATTGCCGCGACAGATCTAGCCGTCGCCTTTCACGCGCTTCTTGGAGGCCTCGATGTCGGCCAAGAAGCCTTCCAGGATCGCCTTGCCGCTATCGCCGGTGATCTCGACGAACTTGTCGCGGACCTTCTTGGCTGCCTCGCGGAACGGCGCGCGTTCCTCGTCGGTCAGCGTCGTCACCGTGATCGATGGCTTGGCTTCCTTTATCTTGGCAAGCGCTTCGTCCTGCAAGCCCTTCTGATACTCGATGATGTGCTTGTAGGCGGCGTCGGCCGCCGCCGTAACCACCGCCTTATCCTCCTCGGACAGGCCGTCATAGAAGGCCTTGTTGGCCGCGACCGCAGTCGTGAAGGTATTGTGGCCGGCGAAGGTGATGTGATCGGTCACCTCGTACATCTTGGTCGATTCCACGAAGAACATCGGGTTCTCCTGGCCCTGGATCATGTTCAGCTGCAGCGCGCCGAACACTTCGCCCCAAGGCAGCGGCGTCGCGGTCGCGCCGAAGGCGTTGTAGGTCTCGACCAGCAGCGGCGTGGTCATCACCCGGAACTTGACGCCATCGAGGTCGGCCGGCGCCTTGACCGCCTCCTTGGTGGTCATCACCACCTCACCCTCGGGGAACATGTCGATGAGATGCAGGTTCTGCTGCTCGTACATCCCGGCGAGCTCTTTGTTGATCGTCTCCGACGTCTTGTAGAAGTCGGCCAGAATGTCGGGCTCCTCCGGCAGCACGTAAGGCAGCAGGAAGACCTGGAGTTCGGGAATCAAGCTGCCGGTGAAGCCGGGCGACAGATCGACGAACTGGATCGCCCCCATCTGCGCGAGTTCGGTGGTGTCGGCCGTTTCGCCGAGCGTACCGAAGGGAAAGATCGCCACCGTATTGTCGGAGTTTGCCTCAACATGCTCCTTGAACTTCTGGGCGTAGACGCCCTGGACCTCCTCCAGCGCCTCCTCGATGGCGTATTTCCATTCGGCCGCGAAGGCCGAACCCGACATGAGCGTCAGCGCCGTCGTGGTCGCGAGCGCCGTCGCCACGAACTTGCGGCGAGACCTGGAAACGAGATTGGACATGGAGCTCTCCCTTTCTGCTGTGCGATGCGCACAATTGATTCGAAATATTTGAGCGGTTTCCGGTAGGAATTTCCACCCTCCCTGACGCCACATATCGTGATGCCTCAGATTTCAACCGCCAACACCATGATCAATTCGATCTCCGGTTAGAACGGATAAAATCATACACTTAGTCTAAACTCTTGTTTTCGAGCGCGCTTTTCCCGGCAAGACCACGAAAAATTCCGACTTCCTTTTCCATGACACACGATGCCGATGCACCGACAACAAGAGTGTTCAGAAATTCGCGAGGAATCTAACCTCCATGCTTCTGAATATCGCAGCGGCTGTCGAGAGAGTGATTACCCATTTAGAAGCTCCGTAGCAGGAGGAACCGCTGCCCAGACGGAGCGAAAAGGACGAACGGCCTCATTGTCAGGCATGCTCAGATTATGATCACGTGCACGCCATACTCGCTCTCCGGCAACCGCTTGTGGCTTGTATCACCCACCCGCTGTCCACCCTGTGCCGACGGATTCCGCCCATGCCGCGATCGACAGAAATGGAGCCGCCGCCCTTGCCCGCAACCGTCTCAGGTTCGCGATGCTATAAGCGATGGATCTTCGAGTTCACCACCTATGAGCATTGATATTCACCAGGCACGCCACCGTCTTCGCCTCGACACGCGCGCCATCGAAAAGCGTGTCGGGCTGATCCTTCTGGCGACCGATCATTCCACCGAGGCCGATTTTACGCGGCTCGTCGCCTCGAACAGAGTCGGCGTGTTCTCGACGCGCATCGCCTACGCCAATCCCACGACGGCCGAGAATCTGCGCGCCATGCAGCCGCGGCTCGAGAGCGCCGCCGCCCTGCTGCTGCCGGATGATCGGCTCGACGTGATCTGCTTTTCCTGCACCGCTGCATCGGTGGTGATCGGCGATGCCGCCGTCGCCGCCGCGATCCGCAAGGCCAAGCCCGGTGTGCCGGTGGTGACGCCCGCAGCAGCCGCCGCCACCGGCTTGAAAGCCCTTGGCACGCGAAGGATCAGCATCCTCACGCCCTATACGGTAGCGGTGAGCGAGCCGATGGCGGCCTATTTCGAAGCCGGAGGTTTTCACATCGAGAGCTTCACCTGCCTCGGACTCGATGACGACCGCCAGATGGCGCGGATCGCGCGGGAGTCGCTGATCGAAGCCGCCGTGGATGCCACCTCCGCGAGCGTCGAGGCGCTGTTCATCTCCTGCACGGCGCTTCGCTCCGCCTCGGTCGTTTCGGCCATCGAGGCACGGATCGGCCGTCCCGTCGTCGCCAGCAACCAGGCAAGTGCCTGGGCATGCCTGAACCATTGCGGCCAGTGGGTCGCCCGGCCGGACGCCGGCCGGTTGATGACGGTCGCCATGCCGACTGAAAGTTAGATCCCATGCCGCACGTCACACTGTCGGAGATCGAGGAAGCGGCTCGCAGGATCGCCGGGCGCGTCCGCCGCACGCCGGTCGACCTGTCGCCAAGTCTGTCGGCTTTGGCCGGCGTCCCGGTCTTCCTCAAGCACGAACATCGTCAGATCACCGGCGCCTTCAAATTACGCGGCGCGACCAATGCACTCCTGCAGCTTTCCCCTGACGAACGCGCCAAGGGCGTCGTCGCCACCTCCACCGGCAACCACGGCCGCGCGCTTGCGCACGCCGCCGCGGCCGAGGGTGTGCGCTGCATCGTTTGCATGTCCTCGCTGGTCCCGGCCAACAAGCTGGAGGCGATCAAGGCGCTCGGCGCCGAAATCCGCATTATCGGCCGTTCCCAGGACGAGGCGCAGATCGAGGTCGAGCGGCTGATCGCAGAAGACGGAATGACCGGTCTTCCGCCTTTCGACCATCCCCACATCGTCGCCGGCCAGGGCACGATCGGCCTGGAGATCGTCGAGGATGTGCCGGACGCGGCGACTGTGCTGGTGCCACTTTCGGGCGGCGGCCTGATCGCCGGTATCGCCGTGGCGGCGAAAACCCTGCGGCCCGACATCCGGATCCTCGGCCTGTCGATGCGGAGCGGCGCGGCGATGGCCGCGAGCCTCGATGCCGGGCATCCGGTCGAGGTCGAGGAACTGCCGACCCTGGCCGACTCCCTCGGCGGCGGGATAGGGCTTGCGAACGCCTGGACCTTCGAGACGGTGCGCGCGCTGGTTGACGACATCGTGTTGCTCGACGAAGCCGAGATCGCGGCCGGCATTCGGCACGTCTACGAGATGGAACGCGAGATCGTCGAGGGCGCCGCAGCCGTCGGCGTCGCGGCGCTGCTCGCCGGCAAGGTTGCACCGACCGGCCCGACGGTCGCGCTCCTGTCCGGTCGCAATATCGCCATGGAGCTGCATCGCCGCATCATCAACGGCGCGGATGGGTTGGAGGAGACCGACTGATGCCCGAGATGCGCATCCTCACGGAGAGCGACCTGCGCGCGCTGGTGCCGCTGGATCTCGCGGCGGTCGACGCGATCGAGACCGCCTTCGCCGCTCTGGCGACCAAGCAAGTGGCGATGCCGCCGATCTTGCGCCTCGACATTCCCGAGCATCGCGGCGAAGTCGACGTCAAGACGGCTTATGTGCCCGGCCTGTCCGGCTTCGCCATCAAGATCAGCCCAGGCTTCTTCGACAATCCGAAGCTCGGCCTGCCGAGCGTCAACGGCATGATGGTGCTTTTCTCTTCGAAAACCGGCCTTGTCGAGGCGCTGCTGCTCGACAACGGGTATCTCACCGATGTGCGGACCGCCGCCGCCGGTGCCGTGGCGGCCCGGCATCTGGCGCGGTCCGACGCGCGGATCGCCGCGATCCTCGGCGCCGGCGTCCAGGCGCGGCTGCAGTTGCGGGCGCTGAAGCTGGTCCGCCCGATCGCCGAGGCGCGGATCTGGGCGCGCGACATCAAGAAGGCGGAGGCCACGGCCGCGGCACTGTCGGCGGAGTTGTCGATCCCGGTTGCGGCGGTCTCCGATGCCCAAGCGGCCGTTGCCGGCGCCGATATCGTCGTGACGACGACCCCATCCGAGGCACCGATCCTCGAAGCCGGCTGGCTCGCTTCGGGCCAGCACGTCACCGCGATGGGATCGGACGCCGAACACAAGAACGAAGTCGACCCTGCCCTCGTCACCCGCGCCGACCTCTACGTTGCCGACAGCCTCCAGCAGACGCGCCGGCTTGGCGAGTTGCACCACGCCATCGCCGCCGGCCTCGTCACGGCGGACAGTGCCTTTTCGGAGCTCGGCGAGATCGCCTGCGGGCGTCTGCCCGGCCGTGTCGACCCGCATGCGCTGACATTCTGCGACCTTACCGGTACCGGCGTCCAGGACACGGCGATCGCCATACTTGCCAATGCCCGCGCCGTGAAAGCCAACGCAGGCAGCCTCTTCACCAGCTAAATTTCCTCCAACAGGTGCATCATGACAGAGCCGACGCTCAACTTTACTCGCGCCGAATACGCAACCCGCCTCGCCAAGACCCGCGCGGCCATGGCTGTGGAGGGCATCGACCTCCTCTACGTCTCGGATCCGTCCAACATGGCCTGGCTCACCGGCTATGACGGCTGGTCGTTCTATGTCCACCAAGGGGTTCTCGTGCCGCCTGAGGGCGAGCCGGTCTGGTTCGGCCGCGGACAGGATGCCAACGGCGCCAAGCGCACCGCCTATCTCGGCGCCGACAACATCGTTGGCTATGCCGACCATTATGTTCAGTCCACCGAGCGTCATCCGATGGACTTTCTGGCCACCGTGATCGCCGACCGCGGCTGGGACAAGGGCGTTATCGGCGTCGAAATGGACAATTACTGGTTCTCGGCAGCGGCCTTCGCGTCGCTTCAAAAGCATCTGCCGAATGCCCGATTCGTCGACGCGACCGCACTGGTGAACTGGCAACGCGCGGTGAAGAGCGAGCAAGAGCTGGATTACATGCGTATCGCCGGCCGCATCGTCGGCGCGATGCACCGGCGCATCCTGGAAAGGGCCGAGCCCGGCATGCGCAAATGCGATCTCGTCGCCGAGATCCTCGATGCCGGAACGCGCGGTGTCGAGGGCTATGGCGGCGACTACCCGGCGATCGTACCGCTGCTGCCCTCGGGTGCCGACGCATCGGCGCCTCATCTGACCTGGGACGATCGGCCGCTGCGCCGAGGCGAAGGCACCTTCTTCGAGATCGCCGGCTGCTACAAGCGCTACCACTGCCCGCTGTCGCGTACCGTCTTTCTCGGCAAGCCGACGGAGGCGTTCCGCGACGCCGAAAAGGCGACTCTCGAAGGCATGGAAGCGGGGCTGGAGGCCGCCCGGCCCGGCAATACCTGCGAGGACATCGCCAACGCGTTCTATGCGGTGCTCAAGAAGTACGGCATCAGCAAGGATAACCGGACGGGTTACCCGATCGGGCTGTCCTACCCGCCGGACTGGGGCGAGCGGACAATGAGCCTTCGCCCCGGCGACCGAACCGAATTGAAGCCGGGCATGACCTTCCATTTCATGACCGGTCTGTGGCTGGAGGACATGGGCCTCGAGATCACCGAGTCGATCGCCATCAGCGACACCGGCTACGATCTTCTCGCCGACGTGCCGCGCCAGCTCTTCGTCAAGGATTGAGGCCGATGCTGATGAGCGACCCGCTGACCCCTTCGCCGATCGTCGCCACGGTGGACTTCGAGGCTGACGGCATCCAGCACGGCTTCCTGCGTTTGCCCTACAGCCGCGACGATTCCGCCTGGGGCTCCGTCCTGATCCCGATGACCGTCGCCAAAAACGGCGACGGACCGACGGCGCTGTTGACCGGCGGCAACCACGGCGACGAATACGAGGGCCCGATCGCTCTTTTCGACCTCGCCCGCCGGCTGTCCGTCGATGAACTGACCGGCCGCGTCATTATCGTGCCGGCGCTCAACTACCCGGCGTTTCGCGCAGGCACCCGCACCTCGCCCATCGACAAAGGCAATCTCAACCGCAGCTTTCCCGGCGCGCCCTACGGCAATCCGACGGAAAAGATCGCCGACTACGTCACCCGCCATCTGCTGCCGCTCGCCGACATCGTTCTCGACTTCCACTCCGGCGGCCGCACGCTCGACTTCCTGCCCTTCGCCGCCGCCCACATCCTGGAGGACAAGCGCCAGGAGGCAGCCTGTTTCGCCGCCGTCGCCGCCTTCGGGGCGCCCTGGTCGGTAAAGATGCTGGAGATCGACGCGGTCGGCATGCTGGATACGATAGCGGAGGCGATGGGCAAGGTGTTCGTCACCACCGAACTCGGCGGCGGAGGAACCGCAACCGCGCGGACCGCGGCAATCGCCAAACGCGGCACCGCCAATTTGCTGCGCCATGCCGGCATCCTGAAGGGCGCGGTCGAGCATTACGACAGTCGCTGGCTCGACATGCCGTCTGCCGACTGCTTCACCTTCTCCGAACTCGACGGCATGATGGAGCCGCTCGTCGATCTCGGCGACACGGTGGTGAAGGGTCAGCCGATCGGTCGTGCCTGGCCTATCGATCGCACCGGTTCGGCCCCCTTCGAATTCACCGCCAAGATGGATGGAATCCTGGCGGCGCGGCACTTTCCCGGCCTCGTCAGGGCCGGCGACTGCATCGCTGTTCTCGGAACGATTTGAGGCCCCCACCGAGACGACGAAGTCTTGCTTCATCCGTGAGCAAGCAGGCGCTCCATGACGAACCGCACCGTGTTCCCCAAAGGCTCCAACTGATGGGATAGTGGGGCCGGCATGAGCAAGACGACCAACAAGTTTTCACCGGCAGTCCGCGCGCGCCTCATTCGGACTTGCCGCCTCCTGCCGATCGGCACGCAGCTTCGGCTTGACCTGACGGTTCGGCGTCTTGTTCCGTCAGCTTGCCGTTGTCGTCCTCAAGCTGCTTCAGCCGCTTCATCTCCGTCGGCAACCGGCCGCCCTACTTCTTCTTCCAATGGAAGCAGGTTGTCTGGCTGATCCCGGCTCGCCGACATATCTCGGCAACCCTCTCCGCGCGTCCGAAAACTTCGATGTCTTCGGCGTTCGCTGCTCCTCCCGACCAAGGAGCTAACGCGGAAAACTCCCGTTCAGAACGATCCAGTTTCGCGCGAGCAGATCAAGATCTTCCTGGCAATCGTAACAAGCCGATCCGCCGCGACGCCCGAAGACGACTTCGCTTCACCGACATTCATAGCCGGCGGTCCGATGGGCGCGGAGCATCGATCGAAGTCCAAGGACGCATCAGCGCAAATCCTTCCTATCAGGCGCCCATCCCCATCCACAGTCCGCCCTTTCCTAGTAAGAAAAATTTTTGACAAATGAGCGAACACGGGACAGGATATTTTCCGGAGGGTAAATTTTCCTGTCTACAGGGAAATTTATAGAGGGGGAGCGATCCCGCAGGGAATCAGATTTTTCGCATGTCGGGAGCATACCCGGCGGAACATCGGTCTCTGAGCTAGAGCTCGGATCAATTACTCCTATTGCAATATACACTTATAAATAAAAAAGCGGAGGAACCCTGATAAATGTCGACCATATCCACAGCTGTCGATAGCGCCCCAGCATCTGGAAAGCTTCATCGAAGCATTGATTGGACTGGCGCCTTCTGGGTAGCAAGCGGTGTGCCCGCGTTGGTTCTTTTCTCCATTGGCGGCATCGCCGGAGTTACAGGAAAACTTGCATTCCTGATCTGGATCGCATCGATGACGATGGGGTTCCTACAGTCGTTCACCTATGCCGAGATCGCCGGGTTGTTTCCGAATAAATCCGGCGGAGCCTCGATCTATGGTGCGGCTGCCTGGGTGCGCTATGCCAAACCGATCGCGCCCCTGTCGGTCTGGTGCAACTGGTTCGCGTGGTCGCCGGTGCTTTCGCTGGGTTGTTCCATTGCGGCAGCCTACATCCTCAACGCGCTCGCGCCCGTGCCCTTGGCCAATAGCACGGCCGTCGCCGACTGGCTGGCCACCAATGGGGCGGCCTTGACTGTTGCCGAGGCCGACAAGACCGCCGCCGCGGTCGCCGCGCTGACGCCGGGGATTCGCGAATGGACGTTGTTTCGCACGACCCTCGGTCCGGTGTCGCTGTCCCTCAATTCGGCGTTCTTCATCGGCGCCGTCTTGATGTTGATGGTCTTCGCGATCCAGCATCGCGGCATATTGGGAACCGCCAAGTTCCAAAAATATATCGGACTGCTCGTCATCATCCCGATGGCGATCGTCGGCGTCGTCCCGATCCTGAACGGTAACGTTGATTGGGGGAACTTTTCGCCGCTCGTGCCCTTGGCCGAGCCATACGCGCCGGAACCTGGCGCCTGGAACATTGCCGGTTGGACGCTCGTCCTGGGCGGTATGTTCATCGCCGCATGGTCGACCTACGGCTTTGAAACCGCCGTCTGCTACACCAGCGAGTTCAAGAACCCCGCCACCGACACCTTCAAGGCCATTTTCTACTCGGGCCTGCTCTGCCTTGTGCTGTTCAGTCTGGTGCCGTTCACCTTCCAAGGTGCGCTCGGCCTCGACGGCATGCTGTCGGACTCGATCGTCGATGGATCGGGCGTGGCCGCGGCCATGGCGCATATGGTCGGCGGCGGCGCGATCATCGAGAGCCTGCTCGTCATGTTGATGATCTTGGCTTTGATGCTGACCTTGATGACGGCGATGGCCGGCTCATCGCGGACCCTCTACCAGGGCTCGGTCGATGGCTGGCTGCCGCGGTATCTGTCGCACGTGAATGAACATGGCGCGCCGACGCGGGCCATGTGGACCGATCTGGTGGTCAACCTCGTCGTCCTCGCGATCGCGGTGGCGGATGCGACCAGTTTCTTCTTCATCCTGGCCGTCTCCAATTGCGGCTACATCATCTTCAACTTCCTCAACCTCAATGCCGGGTGGATTCATCGCATCGACTCCGCCCACATTCCCCGCCCCTACAAGGCGCCGACCGTGATCATCGTGATCGGCACCCTCTTCGCCTTCGTCAACGCCGTCTTCATGGGCGCCGGCGCGCAGGTCTGGAACCCGATGGCCTTGTGGGCGGGCCTGTTCACCGCGGCATTGATCATCCCGGTCTTCTTTTACCGTCACTACATCCAGGATCACGGGAAATTTCCCGATCAGATGCTGGTCGACCTGCACATCGAACCAGGCACGGCGATGACGCGGAAGGCAGGCATGTTGCCCTACCTGACGCTTGCCGGGGGCGTCATCGTGGTGCTCGTCTCGAACTGGATTTTCCAGGCCTGACCCAAGCAAAACGATGACGGAAGAATGGCTCCGCCGAACAGGCCGAGCCTCACACTGAAGACAAACCCCGCCGATCGTCGGCGGGGTTTTTCGTTTTGAGAGTGCGCCGCGGGTCCGACTGCGGGTGGCCCGACCCGACGCCGCGTGAACTTTCCATCCCGCGAGGATGCGCGAAGGGCCCTTGGGCAGTCGTTGCTGCCGCGTCGGCGACGTCATCGGCCAGTGGCCGACGACGCAGCGTCAACCGCCAGCCATTTGCAAACGCCGACCACGGCGATGGTTCAGGACGGGCGGCGCGAGCAATGACGACCCGTCGCTCGATTATGGCTTTGATTTGGGAGAGGCAGCGCCGGCGCCAGCGCCGCGCCTTCACGGCACGGCTGAGCAATGCCGATGAAACGTCCGGCTCGCTATCGCATGGAGATCTTGGTGCCGCGGGCGATCCGGACCCGATCGTCAGGCGTCGGGAAATATCCCCGCAGACGTGGGGGCCCCGTCGTCATATTTCGCCAGCCATTCGACGATCATCGGCCGGTTGGCGGCGAAGCCCTTGTAGGTCGCCAGGTCCTCCGGGAGGTCGCGCAGGACACGATGCAGTCGCCGGCTCCATTTGGGAACCGTGACCAATTCCTCCAGCTTGATCAGATAGCAGCGGATCGGGAAGACGAGAGCGTTGGAGCGCGGCAGCCGAAAGAATGTCTGCAGTTCGACGCGCAAATGCTGCTTGTACCCCAGATTCTCCGGTGTCAGCGTCGCCTTCTGCACACCCCATTTGTGGTAATTCTCGGGGCTCGTATCGAGCAGCGGATTGACGGTCATCGTCCAATTCAGCCGCCGCGCCGGACTTCCCTGCTGAATGTTCAGCAGAAACTTCAGGGCGCGCGTGAAAATTTCCATTTCATGGGCGCGCGGCACTGGAGCGTGCCATTCGAAGAAATTCATGCCGATGTCGAAATCCAGCGACCAGTCGGCCTGGCTGGTGACCATGCCGGCGTCCATCCATAGATTGTCCGCCCTCTGATCGAGAACGGCGAAATCGCCCTGGGTCTGGCGCGTGATGTATTCCATCGGGCCGCAGGGCAGGCTGGCGTCGTCGAGAAAGACGAACTTCTGTTCGATCCCGAGCGGCCGGTTGATCCAGTGCCAGTTGTCGCCGTCGCGATGCAGCTCGAACAGGTCGGGATAGTCCTGCGACTTGGCGACCATGATGAGTTCCAGAAGATCCCATCCCGCCAGGTTCATATGCGGCAGCGACTGACAGCGTAACGGGTCTTCCGCCAGAACCTTGTCGCGATCGCGCATTTCGGCGACGTAGTGTTCGTCGACGTCGAAAGCGTGCTCGAATGCGCTGCCCGGCCGACCGGAATCGTGCGGCTCCATGTTCACCGAGTACATGTAGGTGTCTTCGATAAACGGAAAAGGAAACCGACGAATCTGTTCGGGAGAATTGAAGAAGGTGAAATCGTCGCGAAAGGTTTCGTCTTTGAAATTAATGCCCATATCGACCACCTATCGTTCGAGGACCAGCGTCTTGCCTTGGAAACGCGAGACACATGGCATGATCTTGAGACCTGATTTGCGATCTTCTTCCGATAGCCAGTGATCGTTGTGAATGAGAGTGCCGTCACAGGAGATCACGTTGGTCTCGCATTGCCCGCATGCCCCGCCGCGGCACAGATACGGCGCCTCGACCCCCGCATGCTCGATCGCCTCCAGAAGGCTCTGGTGTTCGCCCACCGTGACGGTCTTGTTCGAAACGGCGAGCTCCGTGGTAAACGGGTCGCCCGAGGCCGGCGCCAGAAACTCCTCGGAGTGAAAGGTCTGGCGCGGCCAGCCGAGTTCGAGAGCGGTCCTCTTGACCTCCTCGATCATCCGCTCCGGCCCGCAGACATAGACGTGGGTTCCCAACGGCTGGCTCGTCAACAGGGCCGCGAAATCGATCCGATCGCCTCGATCGCGTTCGTAGATCCGCACCCTGTTCGGGTAGCGCTCCGTCGTTTCGCGGCAATAGGCGCCGTGTTCCGCATTGCGCACCACGTAATGCAGCTCGAAATGCGCGTTCGCGGCTTCAAGCTGCCGGATCTGGGCCAGAAACGGCGTGATGCCGATCCCGCCTGCGATTAACAGGTGCTTGCGAGCCCTCAGATCGAGCGGAAACAGGTTGACGGGATTGCTGATCGTCAACCTCACCCCGCGCTTCACCTTGCGGTGCATGAACAGCGAGCCGCCTCGACCTGCTTCGTCGCGCCGCACCGAAATCATGTAGCTCGACCGGTCGGCGGGGTCGCCCATGAGCGAGTAGGGATTGCGCCGCAGGACATCGCCATCCGGCATCTCGACGACGGTGTGGGCGCCGCCGGAAAATGCCGGAAGCGGCTGGCCGTCCTCCCGCGCCATACGAACCCGCCTGACAAGCGGGGTCAAATCGCAGGTCTCGGTCACGATCACCGAGAGCTTGGCGCCGCCGGCGCTCACTTGAAACGCTCCACGGTCGGCGGGATGTCGCCAGGATTTTCGGCATCCACACAGACCGCCTGAAACGCCGCCATGCGGCGCGAATAGTGATCCCTCACGAAGAGGTTAAGCCCGCAATGCGCGCATACGAACGGATCATGGGTGACGTCCTCGGTGATCCCCTTGCAATGCACGCACTGCATTCGTCTCGCCGTCGAGCCGCGATGCTCGGTCTGAATGGCTTCGTGGGGAATACCGGCGTCGGTCGCTTCTCGCATGGCCTGCCCGATCAGCCCCTCGGTTCCCGCCAGATAGACCTGCAAGCCCATGCGGGCGTCATGCAAGGCCTTGCGAAGACGCGGGACGGACGCCTCGTAGGTGGGGCCGGCATAAAATTGTGCCGGCGCGAGCCCATCGAACGCCTCGACCCAGCGACGCCCGGTCTGCTTCGGAATATAGATCACGTGCGATGCTGCCGGGAGATCGGCGGGCGCAGCCACAAACAGATCGAGCAGCGCTTCGGCGCCTTCGGCGTCGGCGATCATCAGATGCGCGTAGCCGCTCCGCGGCTGCAGCACGCCATATACCGGTCGGCTCGCTATGGACGGTTCGAAGACAGTCTTCGTCATGCCTGTGGTTCACCTCGGAGAACGATCATGGACGTTGGCGGCTGGCCCCTCCGCCGCCCGGCGACGACTTCGCCGGGTCGTCGCGTATCAGCCCTTCGCCGTGCGCTTTTTCTTGTCGACATCGTAGAACGGCATCGGGTGCGCGATGCAGGAAATGTTGCCACTTGCGTTCGCGACGACCAACGGCGTGCCTTCGACCGCGCAATCGACCGGCATGCGTGCGATGCCAACATTATGCTTGTTGAGCGGGGAATACATCCCGACCGTCACGGTACCGACCCGCTTGCCGTCCTTCATCAGCGCAGCACCTTCGTCGGCGGGTTCCGTGCCCTCCAGCTTGACGCCGTAGATCTTGAACCGTTCCTTGCCCTTCAGCCGGTAATGTTCCTCGGCGCCGCGGAAGCCAGTCTTGCCGGGCGAGACCGTGAAGTCGAGCCCGAGTTCCCAAAGCGTATCGCCTGGCCCCTCGTTCTCGAAGGGATATTTTTCGGAGTTGTCATAGGGGAAGAATAGCAGATAGCTTTCGGCGCGCAGGAGATCGAGCGTGGTGAACCGGGTCGGGATGATGCCCATCTCCGCACCGTCCTCGACGATCCGATCCCAGATCGTCGGCGCGTCCTGGCCGCGGCAGAAAATCTCGTAGCCGCGCTCGCCCGTATAGCCCGTACGCGAAATCGTCACTGGCCTGTCGAACAGCGTCGTGTGGGTATGGCTGAAATAGTTCAGATTGCGGATGCCATCGACGTGCTTGGCGAGAAAGTCGACCGCGAGCGGGCCCTGCAGCGAAATGTCGTGCAGGTCGTCGTCGAAATACACTGAGACGTTCCTGCCGCTCGCCGACATCGTCAGTTGCTCGTGCCCTTGCCCCGAACCGTGGACGACCATCCAGCTGTTCGGCCCCATGCGGTAGATCACGCAGTCGTCGACGAATTTGCCCTGATCGTTGAGCATCGCGGCGTAGGTTGAGCGGCCCGGCTTGATCTTCTCCACGTTGCGCGTCGTGGCCCGGTCGATCACATGGCTCGCATGCGGTCCCACCAGATGAACCTTCTTCAGGCCCGAGACATCCATGACTCCGGCCTTCGTGCGAATCGCCAGATATTCCTCCCCCTGATCCTTGTCGTAGGTCCAGGCGGTGCCCATGCCGCTCCAATCCTCGAGATGGGAGCCCATCGCCCGGTGCCGATCGGCGAGTGCCGAAAATCTCCAGGATGCCGTCATGTCTTTCTCCCATTCGAAGCGCGAGCGAACCCCATTTGACCCATGTCGAGCGGAAAAATGCAACCTCCTTATGCAAATTTATTTCCTGACAGGCAAATCGTAGCGATGGCCGTCCCGCCTACGGCTTCAAATGCTGCTGTCCATGCCAGATTTACCTATCAAGAATAAAAAATTCCTGTTAGTTGAAATCTGGAATGACATGCGGGACGATGTCGTCGAAGGGGCGGAGGAACCTCATACGCCGAAAGGGCCGCACGCCGGAAACGATGGCCGAGCTCGGCTATCGTCACTGCGGATTTGCCGATTTGGCGCGGCGTCGCCGGGAGACGCGGCCGACGACCGGTCGGCATTGGACAAGGGTCCGATGCCCTGCACGTCGTGTCTCGGGAGCGGGACAAATCTCTGGATATCTGACGGAAGCAATCCATGCACGATTCTAAAGATCCATGGAAAGGGAGAGCATAGTGACTAAGCGCATCGCCATCATCGGCGCCGGACCCTCCGGCCTGGCCCAGCTTCGAGCCTTCCAGTCGGCGGCCCAGAAAGGCGCCGAAATCCCGGAGATCGTCTGCTTCGAGAAGCAGGCCAACTGGGGCGGTCTGTGGAATTATTCGTGGCGAACCGGACTGGACGAATATGGCGAGCCCGTCCACGGCTCCATGTACCGTTACCTGTGGTCGAACGGCCCTAAGGAAGGCCTGGAGTTCGCCGACTACTCCTTCGAGGAACATTTCGGCAAGCAGATCGCTTCCTATCCGCCGCGCGCCGTGCTCTTCAACTACATCGAGGGGCGGGTCAAGAAGGCCAATGTGCGCGACTGGATCCGCTTTCGCACGCCGGTGCGTTCGGTCACCTACGACGAAGGGTCCGGCCTGTTCACGGTGACCGCGCACAACCTCCTGGAGGATCGCGAATACACCGAGGAGTTCGACCACGTCGTCGTCGCCTCAGGCCATTTCTCGACTCCGAATGTCCCGTATTTCGAAGGCTTCGAGGGTTTCAACGGCCGCGTGCTTCACGCGCACGATTTCCGCGATGCCCGCGAATTCATCGGCAAGGACATTCTGGTGATCGGCACCAGCTACTCGGCCGAGGACATCGGCTCGCAATGCTGGAAGTACGGCTGCAAGTCCGTGACGGTCTCCTACCGCACAGCGCCCATGGGCTTTAACTGGCCAGACAACTGGCAGGAGGTACCCCTCCTGCAGAAGGTCGAGGGCGATATCGCCACCTTCAAGGACGGCACCACCAAGCGGGTCGACGCGATCATCCTGTGCACGGGATACAAGCATCATTTCCCGTTCCTGCCGGACGATCTGCGGCTGAAGACCGCCAATCGGCTGGCGACCACCGACCTCTACAAGGGCGTCGTCTGGGTCCATAATCCGAAGCTGTTCTATCTCGGCATGCAGGACCAGTGGTACACCTTCAACATGTTCGACGCGCAGGCTTGGTACGTGCGCGACGTCATTCTTGGCCGGGTCGAGTTGCCCGCCAGCAAGGAGGCGCTCCTCAAGGACGTCGCCGATCGTGTGGCGGCCGAGGACGCAGGCGAAGACGACTACGCCGCGATCCGCTACCAGGGCGATTACGTCAAGGAGCTCGTCGCCGAAACCGACTATCCGAGCTTTGACGTCGACGGCGCCAACGAGGCCTTCTTCCAATGGAAGAAGCACAAGAAGAAAGACATCATGGGCTTCCGCGACAACAGCTACAAATCGGTCATCACAGGATCGATGGCGCCGGCGCATCATACGTTGTGGAAGGATGAACTCGACGATTCCCTCGAGAGCTATCTGCGAAACTGAACCGAGCACTGTGGGGGGCTCGGCGGCGCCCCCCACAGTGCCTGGTCCTCGCGGGGCATTTTCGCTGGAGCGATTCCGGAAACTTCTATTCCGACTCGACGTTGACCAATACCAAGGCGACGCGGCCTAACGCGGCGCGCATGTGGTCGGCGGCCTCGCCGACCATGTTGCAATCGCGCATCGCCTTGTCGAGACAGGCGAGCCATTGATCGGCGTCCTCGCGGCGGATCGGCACATGCGCATGCACCTCGCGGACATCCATGTGGCCGTGGCGTTCCGCGTAATACCGCCGCCCACCCAGGAAGCCGCAGAGGAAGTCGAACTGCTCGGTCCTGGCATGCGCCATCCCGTGCCCACGCAGGTGCAGCGTCAACAGATGCGCGGATGCGGGGTCGCTCTCAATGATGTCGTAGAAGCGCTCGACGAGGGTCCGCAACGATGTCTCGCCGCCAATGTCCTCGACAGTCGATCGGATCGACACATTCCCCTCCCTCGATGATCAAGCCCGGACGCGGGACTTCGTCGGATCGTAGTGGGACAGCGCGACGATCCGGGCAGGCAACCGCTTCTGATGGCCATCCAGCTTGCCCACCTCGACCTCGGTGTCGATGGCGGCGTGGGCCACGTCGAGGCGCGCCAATGCGATGTTCTTCTTGAGCAACGGAGAGCGCATCGACGACGTGATCTCGCCGATCTGGGCCCGGCCGATATGCACGCAGTCGCCATGTGAGACGTCGACATTCCCGTCGATGTCGAGACCGACCATAACGCGCGCCGGATGCTCTTTGCGGCGGATGAGGGCGTCGCGGCCGATGAAGTCGTCTTCCTTGGATTTCAGCGGCACGGTGAAGCCGATTCCCGCCTCGAACGGATCGGTCTGGTCGGAGAAATCGTAACCGGCAAAGATCAGGCCGGCCTCGATGCGAACCATGTCGAGGGCTTCCAGCCCCATCGGACGCAAGCCATGCGGCTTGCCGGCCTCCCAGACCGCATCGAAGACGGTCTCGCAGTCCTTCGGATGGCACCAGACCTCGTAGCCGAGTTCGCCCGTATAGCCGGTTCGCGAGACCACGATCGGCGCGCCGTGCTCACCGCCGATGCGACCGATGGTAAAACGGAACCATCCCAATTCGGCCAGCGATGCCTGATGCGGAGGAGTCCAGACGATCTCATTGAGGAGATCGCGGCTCTTGGGCCCCTGAACGGCAATGTTGTGGAGCTGGTCGGTCGAGGTGCGGATGAGAACCTTGAGGCCGAGCTTTTCGGCGACCTCGCGCAACCAGATCCCCGAATAATCGTCCCCGCAAATCCAGCGGAAATTGTCGCGGCCCAGCCGAAACAGCGTGCCGTCGTCGATCATCCCGCCATGCTCGTAGCACATGGCGGAATAAACCACCTGGCCGACCGCCAGCTTCTTGACGTTGCGCGTCAGCGTGTACTGCATCAGCGCTTCGGAATCCGGACCGGTGATCTCGAACTTTCTCAAGGCCGACAGATCGATCACCGCGGCCTTTTCGCGGCAAGCCCAGTATTCCTCGATCGGACCGGCGTCGGAGAAGCAGTTGGCGAGCCAATAGCCCTTGTAATCGACGAAGTTGCGCGTGTGTTCGGCGAACCGTTCGTGGAAGCCGGTCGGCTTGGTCATTTTCGGCTCCGAGTCCGGTGTGGGGCGATAGGCGACGGCGCGCGAGAAGCTCTCGGCGCCCGAATAGCTGCGCACGTGAATATCGGTTGGGTTCCAGCCGTTGGCCGCCGTCGTGTCGTCGGGGCAGGCCGAGCTGACGCAGACGATATCGGTCATCGCACGCAGCAGCACATAATCTCCGGGCCGGGACCAGGGTTCATCGACGACCATCACACCGTGGGCATCGATCGCGGTGTTGAAGAAGAAATTGATCGCCATCCAACCGGCGCGGCCCGTCACTCCGTGCGGCGCCAGCGCCCCGTTGAAGTTGTTGGTGCAGTTGGCATGGCCTGGATAGCCGATATCGTCGTAGTATTTGGCGGCGCACGCCAGCGCAAAGGCATCGTGCCGGCCGCAGGTATCCTGGATCACCTCGACCAGCGGCATGTTCTCGTGGTCGTAGTATTTCGCATGCAGCCCCGGCATCGGATACGCATGCCCCATCAGCGAACGCGTCGTCGTCATATCCAGCGGGTGCTGGATCCCGCGATCGAGTTTGCGGGCATCGAAACACTGGAAGTCGGTACACTGACGGCCGTCGACGTCGAGGATCTGAAAATAATCACCGGCCTTGACGAAATAGGATTCCGCAGTGGCGGACCGGACCCTGAGATCGAGGATCGGATCGGCAAGCGGCTCGGGAAGCGCGAATCTCGCCCCGCGCGCGGGGTTGGCTCGCTCGACCAGAACCGTCAGCGGCGTCGCGGTATCCTGCCGTTCGAAATCCATCGCATTGCCGGGAGCCGCAATGACCACCGTGCCGTCGCGCTGGACGGTGAGCGACACCGAGTTGCCCGGCGGCGTAGTGCCCTCGAAAAAGCCGATCGCGGCGGCTTGCGCGAGATCGATCCCGCGGCGCTCCAATCCCTGGCGTAATTTGCGCAGGCTGGCGTCGCCTACCGTCAGCAGCGCCTTCAGCCCAGACGCCTGCCCGTTCGCAACCTCTCCCAAGACGCCCGCATCGATCGTACCCCGCGCATCCGCGGCGACGATTTCGCAAGGCTGGCCGCCTTCGTCGTTGGTGATGGTGATCCGATCGCCAGCTTCGACCGCCAACAGGATCGCGCCCTGCCCTTGGACCACATGACGCTCGGAACCGGGCGCCATCGTAAAGGCCAACGGCTCGATGATCTGGCTCGGCCTTGGGGGACCCGCGTGGAACTCACGAAGATCAAGGTTGAGCATGGCGACCCTCCCGGAATGCGATCGCGTCCGGCCGAGCGTTTTCACGAGCGGCCGACATGACGCGTCGCGAACATCGTTGCAGGGTTATTCTTTTTATGCAAGTAATATTCCCTGAATGAAATCCCTGTGTCGCCGCGAAAACGGGGGCTGGCCGGAACAGTCTGCCCGCGACGCGGATCTGGAACGTCACCATGGGGGAGTGGAAACATGAACCATTCGGAAGCAACCTCCCGCAGCGATGCGGCGCTCCGCACACCGCTTTGCGACCTCATCGGTTGCCGCTATCCAATCCTGCAGGCCGGCATGGGCGGCGTCGCGCGATCGGAGCTTGTCGAGGCGGTATCGGCGGCGGGCGGTTTCGGCTGTCTCGGCATGGTCCGCGAGCCGCCGGAGCTGATCGCGCGCGAGATCGCTTCCGTCCGCTCGCGCACCGACCGGCCCTTCGGCGTCAACCTGATCCCGGCGGCGACCGACCCCACGCTTTTCGACGAAGAGTTGGCGGTCTGCCTTGAGGCCAAGGTTCGGGCGATGGTCTTTTTCTGGGACGTCGTCCCGGAGGCGATCGAGACGGCGAAGCGGGCCGGATGCCGGGTGCTCTATCAGGTCGGATCTCTCGCCGCCGCGCGGGCTGCCGAAGCCGCCGGAGCGGATGCGGTAATCGTCCAGGGGGTCGAGGCCGGCGGCCATGTTCACGGCAGCGTCTCCTCGCTGATACTGCTGCCACAGGTCGCCAGCGCGCTTAAAATCCCCGTGGTCGGATCGGGAGGATTTTCCTCCGGTGCCAGCCTTGTCGCGGCGCTGGCCCTCGGGGCGCAGGGCATCCATTGCGGCACCGCTTTCCTGGCGACGCGGGAATCCTTCGCGCATGATCTGCACAAGCGCCGGGTCCTCGCGGCATCCTGCGAGGAAACGGTCCATACCGACGCCTTCGCCATCAACTGGCCGCCGCACTCACCGGTCCGTGTCATCGCCAGCGACGTCACCGAAACTCTCGGCGACCGGCTGTTCGGTTACAAGGCCGAGGACCTGCCACGCGAGGCGATCGCGATGGAGGACGACCGTCCCATCTATCTCTTCAGCACCGATTCGCCGCTTCAATCGATGCGCGGCGATCTCGAGCGGCTGGCGCTGTTCGCCGGTCAGGTCGCCGGCCGGATCGAAGCGATCGAGCCAGCCGGGGAAATTGTCGCCACCATCGCCCGTGACGCGCTGGCGATTTTGTCCGATCTGGCGCGCAGAGGCGCCGCGACCGGATAAAGGGGGGTCCTACCGCCGCGCTACGCCGCTGACGTCTCGGGATTGGCGCGGCAGCAGGCGGTCAGCGTATTGGACAACAGGCAGGCGATGGTCATCGGCCCGACGCCGCCCGGCACCGGTGTGATCGCGCCGGCGACCTTGGCGGCGCTGGCGAAGTCGACATCGCCGACGAGGCGTGTCTTGCCCTCTCCCTTTTCCGGCGCCGCGACCCGGTTGATGCCCACATCGATGACCGTGGCGCCGGGCTTGATCCAATCGCCCTTGATCATCTCGGGCCGACCGACGGCGGCTACCACAATGTCGGCGCGGCGCACCACGTCCGCCAGATTTTTCGTCCGCGAATGGGCAATCGTCACCGTGCAGCTGTCTCCCAGGAGAAGCTGCGCCATCGGCTTGCCGACAATGTTCGAGCGACCGACCACCACCGCTTCCAGGCCTGACAGGCTGCCGTGGTGCTCACGCAGCATCATCAGGCATCCGAGCGGCGTGCACGGCACCATCGAATCCTGCCCCGTTCCCAGCAGACCGACATTCGACAGATGAAAACCGTCTACGTCCTTGGCGGGGTTGATCGCGTTGATGACCAGATCCTCGTTGAGATGCTTCGGCAGCGGCAACTGGACGAGGATGCCATGCACCGCCGGGTCGTCGTTCAGGCTTTCGATCAGGGCCAAAAGGTCAGCCTCAGAAATGTCGGCCCCGAGCTTGTGCTCATAGGAGTTCATTCCAACTTCGACGGTCTGTTTGCCCTTCGAGCGGACATAGACCTGGCTGGCCGGGTCCTCGCCCACCAGGACGACCGCCAGCCCGGGGGTTATGCCGGTCGATTTCTTCAGCTGGCCCACGCGCGCCGCCACGTCGTCGCGCACCGAAGCGGCAAACGCCTTTCCGTCGATAATACTGGCTGTCATGATCCCACCTCGGTCATCCATTGTTCGTGCTCGCAAAAGACTGCTGGTAATGCTCTTTCTGCATTCGCGTCGCCGACGGTTTTCCCATCGACCCGGTTGATCCCGATGTCGATCAACGCCGCGCCGGGCTTGATCATCTCGCCCGTCACCAGGCCGGGCTTGCCGACGGCAACGAAGACCGCGTCGGCCGCGCGGCTATGCATGGCCACCGACCGCGTCATGTGGTGGCAGACCGTCACGGTCGCCCCCAGTCCCATTAGAAGAAAGGCGATCGGCTTCCCGACGATTTCGGAATGGCCGATAATCGTTACGTCCAGCCCCTCGATCTTCAGCGGCAGCGTCTTCATGATTTCCACCGCCGCCACCGCCGTGCAGGGGCCAAGCGCCAGATCGTTGTAGACGATGTTGCCGATCGAGGCCGGATGCATGCCTTCCACGTCCTTCAGCGGATGCACGGCCTTCTGCAACGCCTTGACCGGGATATGCGCGGGCAAGGGGCACTGGATGATGATCCCGTGCACGCGCGGGTCGGCGTTGAGTCCCTGCAGGATGCCGACCAGTTGCTCGGGCGACGTCTCGTGCGGATAGCTGCGTGCCTCGAAGGCGACGCCGGCGCTCTCGGCGCTTTTCTGCTGGTTCCGGACATAGAGTTCGGCCGCTGCGGTATCGCCGACGGAGACCGAGACGAGACGCGGCTGCCAGCCTTCTTCGGCCAGCTTCGCCGCATCGTTCGCCGCCTCGGCCCGCAGGCGCGCCGCGATGGCCTTGCCATCGATCATCGCGGCACGGGTCACATCGCGGAGCATTGCCCTAGAACAGGCCTTCGATGAGGCCTTCGTCATTGAGCCGGATGGATTCCGACGAGGGCACGCGCGGCAGGCCCGGCATGGTCATGATCTCGCCGCAGACGACCACGACG
>NZ_JAYXIH010000047.1:0-30716 GCF_036016755.1 Aurantimonas sp. A3-2-R12
GGCGCTTGCAGCACCGCAGGATCGCCGCCTAAACATCAATCCCCAGACGAGGCCGTCTCTCCTTAATTCGACGACCAGTTTTGCGCCAAATGTTCTGACGACGGACACCTGCGAACTTCACCGCCAGTTCGCGTCCGACGACAGGCGGAGTGCCTCGACGGTACGGCGGATACCCGTGGCGAAATCTGTCTGGGGACGATAGCCGAGCGCGCTGGCCGCACGAGCGGTGTCGAAGCCTGCCGGACCGCCCTTCGCCGCGTCGGCCCCTCCGAACGCCACCTGCAAATCGGGCAAGACCGCACGGATCGCGTCGATGGTGTCTGCAAGAGTGCTGCCCTTGCCGGCCGTGACATTGTAGACGGCCCACTCCGGCGATCGGGCCGTGGCGGCGCAGACGAGGCCGCGCACGGCATCGTCCAGAAAAAGGTAGTGCGTCACGTCCTCCGGCCGCCCGTCCAGGACCGTCGGCCGACCGGAGAGACCATTCTTCAGGACGCGTTCGAGCTTGGTCGGCGTCCGGCGGCCTGGCCCGTAAATCCACGAGAGGCGGATCGCGGCTGCCTCGAGGCCGTGCTCCCGGCGGTAGCCGATCACCGCCTGCTCGGCCGCAAGCTTGCTCGCCCCATAGACGCTGTCGGGCTCGGGCCGGGTTTCCTCGTCGACCACGCCTTGGTTGCGGCTGCCATAGACCTCGCTGGTCGAGCAGACGATCGTGCGGCCGACACCCTGCCGCCGGGCCGCGTCCAGCACATGGGCCGTGCCCAGGGCATTGATGCGCCAGATCTCCAGCGGACGGTCGGCCATGACCATCGGACCGGACACGGCGCCGCAATGAATGATCGTGTCCGGCGCGCTTCCGGCGACGAGCGCGGCGACGGCGTCGCCATCCGTGAGGTCGCACGGCGCAAGTCCCGCGGCGCCCGCTTCCGCGACGTCGGAGGCCGTGACGGCGACGCCGTCGGCGCGCAGCTTCTCGACCAGAGCCGCCCCCACGAATCCGGCGGCGCCTGTGACCAGCACCCGGCCGCGGTCGCGCCGCTCCATCAGGCGTCGGCCGTCAGTTCGGCAAGCAGCGCGTCCGTGCTGCGCTGGCGGCAATAGCCGGCGATCGCCTTCACCGAGGCCTGCTGGCGTTCCTGCGTGAAGGTGGCGCAGGCGTCCGGCACCAGCGTCACCAGATAACCCAGGTCGCAGGCGTCGCGAACCGCCGATTCGACGCACTGGTCGGACACGACCCCACACAGGATCAGCTGCTTCACGCCAAGATTGCGCAGGACGTAGTCGATATTGGTGGAGATGAAGACGCTGGAGGACGTCTTCGGCAGGACGATCTCGTCGGGTGCCGGCGCGATCACGTCCGGGATCTTCGCGTCCCACGACCCCTTCGGCACGTCGATGCCGGAGATCTTGTAATCGAGGCTGCGGTCGCGCCCGTCGACGGTGAGATTCTCGATCAGTGTGTAGAGCACCTCGACGCCGGCCGTCCGGCAGGCCGCCTGAAGCCGCTGCATGTTGGGCAGGGCAAGGTTTTCCATCCGGTCGAAATAATAGGCCCGCTCGGCTTCGCTCGGACCGCCGGAGCCCTTGAACTCGCCGCCCTTCCGGTCGGCCGTATAGTTCTGCACGTCGATGAACAGCAGCGCCGTCTGTCCCCGCACCAACGGAATTTCTCGACTGTAGATCGTCATCCCCACTCCTCTGGTCGCATTCCGCCGAGGCTTTTGCCTTCGCGGCGGGCAAGCCTTTTTTTAGTGCAAAAGCCGACTTGTAACAAATGAAATATGCGTGCTAGCCTTCTAACAAATGGAAGATAATCGGGCCGCGACGGCCTGCATACGAACTTGGCGGGGCACATTTCCTCAATGCCATCGGCATCCGAAGCCCTCCTGACGGTCGACGACCTCCGCAAGAATTTCGGAGGCGTGAAAGCGCTCGACGGCGTGACCTTCTCGCTGGCCGAGGGCGAACTGGCTGGGCTGATCGGCCCGAACGGATCGGGCAAGACCACAGCCTTCAATCTTCTCACCGGCGTCCTCAAGCCGAGCTCGGGCACGATCCGCTTTCGCGGCGAGGCGGTCGGCGGCAATCCGCCGGAGCGCAATGCACGGCTCGGCATGGCGCGCACCTTCCAGAACATTCGCCTGTTCCGCGATCTGCCGGTCATCGACAATGTGATGGTCGGCGTTCACATGCGCCACGGACCGAGTTTCGTGCCCACCGTCCTTCGCCTGCCCTCGGCGCAGAAGGCCGAGCGCCAGATCCGCGAGCGCGCCATGGCGGCCCTCGAGGTGCTTGGTCTCGCCCGCCGGGCGGAGGAAATCGTCGGCAGTCTGCCCTATGGCGACCAGCGCAAGGTCGAATTCGCCCGCGCGCTCGCCACCGAGCCGAGCCTCCTGCTTCTCGACGAGCCGACCGCCGGCATGAATCCGCAAGAGACGGCCGACCTCGGCGAGACCATTCGCCGCCTCCACGGCGAACTCGGCATCACAACCCTTCTCGTCGAGCACGACATGAAGATGGTGATGGGGCTGTGCCGGCACATCGTCGTGGTCAACCAGGGCATGGTGCTGGCTTCGGGACCGCCCGAGGTGATCCAGAGCAACCCGAAGGTGATCGAGGCCTATCTCGGACGTCGCAGGAAGGGCACCGATGCTGCGGCTTGAGAATCTCCACGTCCGGCGTGGCGGCACCCACGCGCTGCGCGGCATCGACCTCACCGTCGAAAAGGGTGAGATCGTCGCGCTGATCGGTGCCAACGGCGCCGGCAAGACCACCACGCTGGCGGCCATCTCCGGCCTGCTGCGCCCCGAGAGCGGCCGGATCCTGTTTTCGCCGGAACAGGGCGCCGAGCCGCTGGATCTCGGCCGGATGAAGGCCGATGGGATCGTCGCCGCCGGCATCTCCCACTGTCCAGAGGGGCGGCAGGTCTTCGCCAATCTCACGGTAACGGAGAATCTGCGGATCGGCGCCTATCTGCGCAAGGACAAGTCCGCGGTCGAGAAAGAAATCCGGGACATCCAGGCAATGTTTCCGATCCTGAAGACGCGCGGGTCCGTTCCCGGTGACCGGCTCTCCGGCGGCGAGCAGATGATGCTGGTGATCGGCCGTGCGCTGATGAGCCAGCCGAAGCTGCTGCTCCTCGACGAGCCCTCCCTCGGCCTCGCCCCCCAGCTCGTCGAACAGATCTTCGAGATCCTCGAGCGGATCCGCAGCGAGGGCGTGACCGTCCTCCTCGTCGAGCAGAACGCCGCCATGGCCCTCGACATCGCAGACCGCGCTTATGTCCTGGAGGCTGGTTCCCTCGTTATGTCGGGCACCGGCAGGGAACTCGCGCAGGACGCCGACGTCCGACGCGCCTATCTCGGGGCGGCCTGATGACCGGTTCCTACATTCTTGCCCAGCTCATCAACGGCCTGATCCTCGGCTCGATGTACGCGCTGATCGCGATCGGTTTCTCGATGATCTACGGCATCGTCCGGCTGATCAATTTCGCCCATGGCGACATCTTCACCATCGGCGCCTTCGCCACTCTGGCGAGCCTTGCCGTGGCGCATGCGCCCTTCCCTGTCGCGGTGGCGATTGTCCTTGCAGTCGGGGCACTCGCCGGCGTCATCATCGAGCGGGCGGCGTTCCGGCCGATGCGCGGCGCCCCGCAGGTAACCGGCTTCATCGCCTCGCTGGCCGTTGCGATCATCCTGGAGAACCTCGCGGTCATCACGATCAGCGCCCAGCCGCGCACCTTCGTGGTGCCGGCCTATCTCGGCCAGCTCCTGACCCTCGGATCGCTCAGCTTCCGGGTTATCGACGTCGTCATCGTCGTTCTGGCCATCGTGCTGATGATCGCCCTGGTCTGCTTCGTTCGCTTCACCAAGGTGGGCGTCGCCATGCGCGCCACGGCCGAGAACTATGACGTCGCGCGGCTGATGGGCATCAATATCGACCGCATGATCACCATGGCCTTCGCCATCGGCAGCGCCCTCGCCGCCACGGCCGGACTGATGTGGGGCAGCAAATACGGCCAGATCAGCCCGCTGATGGGGCTGCTGCCCGGCCTGAAGGCCTTCGTCGCGGCGGTGATCGGCGGCGTCGGCTCGATCCCCGGCGCGATGCTCGGCGGCTACGTGCTGGGCCTGTCGGAGGTGCTGTTCGTCGGGCTGCTGCCGCCGGAATTCTCCGGCTACCGCAACGCCTTCGTGTTCGGAGCGCTGATCCTCGTGCTCCTGGTGATGCCGAACGGCTTCCTCGGCCGCAACACGGAGGGCCGGGCATGAGTGGGCGCGACACCTTCCTGCCGCGCTTTGCCGCTATGGCGGCCATCGGCGCAATCCTGGTCTGGGCGGCCAGGGCCAATTTCGACCCGTACATCCTATCGATCATCCAGTTCGCCGGGCTCAACGTCATCCTGGCGGTGAGCCTCAATATCACCAACGGCTTCGTTGGCCTGTTCTCCCTCGGCCATCCCGCCTTCATGACCATCGGCGGCTACGTCACTGCCATCCTGGTCATGCCGTCGGCCCGCAAGGGATTGATGCTGCCGGATCTCCCGGCATTGCTCGTCGCGCAGGAATGGGCGTTTCTGCCGGCGCTGCTCGCCGGAGGGTTCGTCGCAGCCGCAGCAGCGGTGATTGTCGGCTTTCCGGTGCTGCGTCTGCGCGGTCATTATCTCGCCGTCGCCACGCTCGGGCTGATCTTCATCGTCCAGAGCTTCGCGATCAATCTGCGCGGCATCACCCGCGGCGCCCTTGGCCTCAGCGGATTGCCTGCCGAGACTACGCTTTGGTGGGTGTTCCTGTTCGTGCTGGCGACGATCTATGTCTGCTGGCAGGTCAAGCATTCGTCCCTCGGCCGCACCATGCTGGCGATCCGCGAGAACGAGCTCGCCGCCGCCTGCCTCGGCGTGAAGGTAGCGCGCACCCGCGTCCTCGCCTTCGCCCTCGGCGCCTTTTTCGCCGGAATAGCCGGCGGCCTCTGGGTGCATCTGGTGACCCTGATCAGCCCGTCTTCCTTCTCCTTCCTGCTCGCCTTCCAACTCGTCGTCATGGTGGTGCTGGGCGGCACCGGCTCGATCACCGGCGCGGCCATCGTCGCGGCTGCACTGACGCTGTTCACCGAGATCCTGCGCCCCGTCGAGGAAGCCGCCGGGATCTTCGGCGCCAGCCAGATCATCGTCGCCCTCGCCGTACTGCTGGTGCTGATCTATCGCCCCGCCGGGCTGTTCGGCACCGCCGAGCCCAATCTGTTCGCGTGGTTCGGGCGCATCGTTTCCCGATCCAAAACCCCCGCCGGATCAGCCGGCTAGCCAGGAGCAGTCCCATGCCGAACTGGAAATCGAAACTATCGGCGGTTGCCGTCGCCGCGATCGCGGCGGCCGCTTCCGTGCCGGCCCATGCGCAGGAGCCGATCTCCATCGCCGCCCTCTACAACGTTTCCAGCGGCGGTCTCGCGTCGCTGGACGGCCCATCGCTGAACGGGGTGAAGCTCAAGGCGAAGATGATCAATGAAGCCGGCGGTCTGCTCGATGGCCGGATGATCGACGTCAACGCCATCGATACCAAGAACGACACCGGCGAAACCGCCACTGCCGCCAAGCGCGCGCTATCCATCGCCAATCTCGCGGCCGGCATCGGCCAGAGCGACACCACCTTCGCGCTGGCGGCCGCGCCGCTGTTCCAGTCGGCCGGCGTGCCGTTCGTGACCTCAGGTGCAACCTCGCCGGACCTGCCCGCCATGGTCGGCGACCAGATGTTCCTGGTGCCCTTTGGCGACGATGTGCAAGCGCACGCCATGGCCGAATATGCCTATGGCAAACTCGGCCTGCGCAACATCGCAATGTGGACCGACAACGGCATGGACTACACCACCGGCCTGTCGAAATACTTCAAGGAGCGGTTCACCGAACTCGGCGGCGAGATCTCCCTGGAAGATTCCTACATGACCAGCGACCAGGACTTCTCGGCTCTCGTGGCGCGGCTGAAATCGGCCGGCGACGTCGACGGCGTCTTCGCCTCCTCCGGTCCCGACACCGCCGGGATCATCGTCAAGCAAATCCGCGAAGCCGGCATCAAGGCGCCGATCCTCGCTGGTGACGGCTTCGACACCGACCTGCTCACCAGCGTTCCGGGGCCGCAGCTGTCCACCGACGTCTACTTTACAACCCATGCCTATACCGGCATCGACAGCGGGCCGGCTGAGGAATTCCGAAAGGCCTACACTGCAGAATACGGCAATGCGCCGGAGAACGCCTTCGCCGCGCTCGGCTATGACGCGATGGGCCTCGTCGCCGACGCGATCGAGCGGGCCGGCTCGGCCGAGCCGGCCGAGGTGACCAAGGCGCTCGCCAGCACCGATGGCTACGAGGCCGTGACCGGCACCATCGCCTACAACGAGGGCAGCCGCGTGCCTTCCAAGCCGGTGGCCATCATGAAGGTCGTCGACGGCGAAGTGACCTTCGACACGACAGTCACGCCGCAGAACTGACGCAAGCGCAAGTGGCGGATCCGGAGTCTTTCGAGAGGCTTCGGGTCCGCCAACCGCGGGATGAGGAGGCCGGAACGTGAGCATCATCGATACACTGCTGCAAAGCGGCGACCCGGCCCCGGTCGGGGTGGAGAACCCGGGCGGCGCCTCGCCGATCCTGTTCGTCTCCGACCATGCCGGCGTGGCCATTCCCGCAGCCCTCGGTACGCTCGGCCTTGACGCGACGCAACTTGCCCGCCACATCGCCTACGACATCGGCATCTATGGCGTGACCACACGACTGGCGCGCGCGCTCGATGCCGCCTACGTCTTCCAGCCCTATTCGCGCCTCGTCATCGACTGCAACCGGCGCCCCGGCATGGCCCAGTCGATCATGACCGAGAGCGACGGCACCGTGGTTCCCGGCAATCGCGGCCTGTCCGAGGCCGCAATCGCGGCGCGGCAGAGTGAAATCCTCGCGCCCTATCATGACGAGATTCTGGCGACGCTCGACGCCCGCGAGGCGCGCGGGCTGCCGACGGTGCTCTTCGCCATGCACAGCTGCACGCCGATCTTCGGTGGTGAACCGGAGCCGCGCCCCTGGGATATCGGAATCCTTGCCGACAAGGACTGGCGCATCGGCGACCCGCTGATCGCGCTGCTCGAGGACGAGTCCGATCTGTGCGTCGGCCGCAACCAGCCCTACAGCGTCAACGCCGAATCCGACTACACCATTCCCCAGCACGCGGAGGGCCGAGGCCTGCCCTATGTCGAGATCGAGATCCGCCAGGATCTCATCGGCGACGAGGCCGGTCAGCGCCGATGGGCGACGCTTCTCGCCGACGTGTTTCCCCGCGCTGTCGCGGCCTCCGGAGTGCTCGCCGCATGACGACGGATCGCCCCGGATCCTCCGCGGAGGCCGCACCCGAGATCTCGATCCAGGAGCGGGTGCGCCGCGACCTGCGGAGCTTTACCGATGCGGAGAGGCGGGTCGCCCATGCCCTGCTGGGGGAATATCCCGTGGCCGGACTGGAGACAGTCGCCAGGCTCGCCAAGCGCGCCGGCACCAGCGGCCCCACCATCCTGCGCTTCGTCGGCCGGCTCGGCTTCACCAGCTACGCCACCTTCCAGGAGGCACTGCGCAACGAGATCCATGTCCGCCTGCAGGGACCGCTGACGCGTTATTCGGCGCTGCCGCGCGGCGACGAGGCCGACCTGACGCAGCAGGTCTCCGATGCCCTGCGCAGCAATATCGAGGGCGCTGCCCGCAACCTCTCGCGCGAGGACCTGGCGACGATCGTCGCCCGGCTCAGCGACCTCAAGCGCAACGTCTTCTTCCTCGGTGGCCGGTTCAGCTGGATGCTCGCCTCCTATTTCCACCACTACATGCGGGAGCTGCGGCCCGGCGCCCGCATCATCCGAGACTCCAATGCCGCATGGGCTGACTATCTGCTCGACGTGCGGCCCGGAGACGTGCTCGTGGTCTTCGACTTCCGGCGCTACCAGGAGGACGTGGCTGAATTCGCCAAGGGCGCGTCGGCGCTGGGGGCCTCCGTCGTCCTGATCACCGACGTCTGGTATTCGCCGATCGCCGCCTATGCCAATTTCTGCATCGCTTGCCCGGTCGGCATTCCCAGCGCCTTCGACAGCGGCGCCAGCGGGCTGGCGATGGTCGAGATACTGGTCGCCGGCGTGGTCGAGACGCTCGGCGAGACGGCCAAGGACCGGATCGCCGGGCTCGAAAAGCTACGCAAATCGAATAATTTCGGAGGCTGACCCGTGCACGATCGCAGCGCTCCCTCGCCAGACAGAAGGAACCCGGCCATGCTGCGCGAACCTCTGACCATGTTCTGTTACACGGATCTGTCTGGCGCGGTTCGCGGCAAGGGCTTTCCCTCACGGCTTCTCGACAAGCGGCTGCGGGGCGGTATTGGCTGGACTCCGACAAATCTGATGTTCACTGCCCTCGGCACGATCGCCGAATCCGCCTGGGGCTCCTTCGGCGACCTGACGCTGATGCCCGACCCCGACACCAGGGTCGAGGTCGATTTCGGCGACGGCACGCCGGCCGAGCGCTTCTTCCTTTGCGACGTCCACGACACCGACGGTACCCCTTGGGACTGCTGCCCGCGCAGGCTGCTGAAGGAGGCGGTCGCCGCGCTCAAGGCCCGGACCGGTCTGACCCTGCGCACCACTTTCGAGCACGAATTCATCTATGCCGGGGCGCATGCCCGGACCGCCGACAATTATGCCCTCGACGCCGTCCGGCGGCACGGCGCGTTCGGCGAGACCTTCCTCGCCGCGCTCACTACTGCCGGCGTCCCGGTGGACAGCTATCTGCCGGAATTCGCCGCCGGTCAGTTCGAGGTGACCGTGCCGCCGCTCGAGCCGCTCGCCGCCTGCGACGCGGCCGTCACGCTGAAGGAGATGGCGCGGGCCACCGCCTGGCGCCTCGATTCCAGCGTCAGTTTCTCGCCGCGCCTGTCCCCGGACGGCCTCGGCAGCGGCGTGCACATCCATTTCAGCCTGTGGGACGAGGCAGGTAATCCGGTCAGCCACGACCCCTCCGGGCCGCACGGCGTCAGTGCCCGGGCCGGCAGCTTCCTAGCCGGCATCGTCCGGCACATGCCGGCTTTGCTCGCCTTCACCGCCCCGTCCCCGGTCTCGTATCTAAGGCTCGTGCCGCATGCCTGGACCGGGATCTGGTCGAATATCGGCGTGCGCGACCGCGAGGCCGGCATCCGGATATGCCCGATCTTCGGCCAGTCGGAGGAAGCCACCGCGCGGCAGTTCAATTTCGAGTTCCGGGCCGCCGACGCGACGGCCAACCCCTATCTCGCCCTCGCCGTGATCATTCGCGCCGGTCTCGCGGGCCTCGACGAGGACCTCGCCATGCCTGAGCCGACCGTCGGCGAGGACCCAGAAGCGATGTCGCTTGCCGTGCGCGAGGCTCGCAGCATCGCCCGCCTGCCTTCGTCAGTAGACGCGGCAATAGCCGCCCTCGCTGCAGATGCCACCGTGCAAGGTTTCCTGCCGAAGCCGCTGCTGGACGCCTATCTCGCCAACAAGACGGCTGAATTTGCGATCGCGCGGGACTGGACGCCCGAGGAAATCTGCCGGCGCTACGCCGAGGTCTACTGATGACGTTGCGTCAGGCACGATGAGAGGAGCGACAGGCTTGGGCAAACTGGATGGCAGGATCGCCGTCGTCACCGGCGCGGCGACCGGGCTCGGACGCGGCATCGCCGAACTCTATGCGCGCGAGGGCGCCGATGTCGCGATCGTCGACCGCAATGGCGAGGGGGCCCGCGCCGTCGCCGCCGCAATCCGCGCGACGGGACGGCGCAGCCTCGCGGTCGAGGCCGATGTTGGCGACGAACCGTCGGTCGAGCAGGCCTTCGCCACCATCGCCGGAGAGTTGGGCGCAGCAGACATCCTGGTCAACAATGCCGGCATCGTCACCGTGTCGCTGCTGGCGGACATGACGACGGCGACCTTCGACGAGATGCTGCGCATCGATCTGAAGAGCGTCTTCCTGTGTACCCGCGCGGCGCTGCCCGCGATGCGCGCGAAGGGCTACGGTCGGATCGTCAACATCTCCTCGCAGATCGCCTACAAGGGCGCCGAGGGTATGACCCATTACGCCGCCGCGAAGGCCGGCATCCTCGGTTTCTCGCGGTCCCTCGCCTATGAGGTCACCCGTGACGGCATCGCCGTCAACACGATTTGCCCCGGCCCGCTCGACACCGACATGAAGCTGCCGCCGGAATGGGCGGCGAAGAAGCAGTCCGAGCTGGTGATCGGCCGCCAGGGGCTGGTGGCGGAGGTGGCGCCCACCGCCCTTCTCCTCGCCTGCGAAGACGCGGCCTTCTATGTCGGCGCGACGTTCCACCCGAACGGCGGCGACATCATGGTCTAGCCGCCGTCGCCGCCGCCCCTACCGCCCCTACCGCCCCGCAACCCGTGCCAGCTTGGCCGACAAACACCTCCAGGACCGTGCATGACCGATTGCAGAGCCATCGCCGAAAGACTGCAGCGCATTCCGACGACGCTCGCCGCCGATCTCCTGAAGGATTGCGACGTGTTCGAACGCAGCGCCACCGGCTTCCGCCCGATGACGTCCGGCACAACGGCCTTCGCTGGCCCGGTCCGCACCATCGCCTTCCTGCCGGGCCGTCCGGAATTGCGGCTGCGCAAGGCGCCGCCGCTGCATTTCACCGAGATCGACGCGCTGGAACCGGGCGACGTGCTGGTCCTTGCCGCTGGTGGATCGGAACAGGGCGCGCTGCTCGGCGACATGCTGGCAACGCGCGCCAAGGCGCAAGGTGCTGCCGGTGCGGTGGTCGACGGCGCGGCGCGTGATCTCGCCGGCCTGGACGAGGCCGGGCTTCCGGTGTTCGCTCGCGGCCTCGCCCCTATGGCCGCCCATGCGACGCTCATCCCGGTGGCCAGCCGATGCCCGGTCCGCCTTGGCGACGTAACCGTCCTGCCGGAGGACTGGATCCTCGCCGATGGCGACGGCATCCTGGTTCTGCCGCGGGCTCTGGTCGACCTCGTCATCGAGCGCCACGACGCGGCCTCGGTAAAAGAGCGGTTTTCGCGACATCTTCTTGTCACCGGCTTCGCGCTTGCCGAGGTTTTCCCCTTGCCGGCCGCCCTGGAGCCGTTTCTCCAACGCTTCGCCGCCACCGACGAGATGCCCGATCAGGCAGCGGTGCGGCGGGCGCTCGGCGCGCCCGCCCTGCCGGGCGGCCAGACGCGAGACGCGAAGAGGCCGGGCGCATGAGCGGGCCTGTCGACGGACAGAGCCTTCGCGAAATCAGCCGGCAGCTGGCGGACGGGTCGCTGCGGCCAGTTGCGCTCTGCGAAGCGACGCAGGTCAGACACGAACCCTCGCTCAATGCCTATAAAAGCTGGGCGCCGGCTTATGCCCGGCGGCAAGCCGAGGCGGCCGACGCGGCCTTTTCCGCCGGCATCCACCTCGGCGCCCTCCAGGGCATCCCGATCTCAGTCAAGGATCTCTACGGCGTTGCCGGTCTGCCGACCTTCGCCGGCTCACCGCGCGAACTCCCGGCCGCATGGCGTCGTGAGGGCCCTATGGTACGGAGACTGCGCGGGCAGTTAGCCGTCGTCACCGGCAAGACCCATACCGTCGAGTTCGCCTTTGGCGGCCTCGGCACCAGCATGCACTGGCCGGTGCCATGGAACTCGCGCGACCGAACGGTGCACCGGGCGCCCGGCGGGTCGAGCAGCGGCGCCGGCGCCTCGCTGGTCGAGGGCACTGCGCTGCTCGCTTTCGGCACCGACACCGGCGGCTCAGTCCGCATCCCGGCGAGCTTTACAGGCACGGTCGGGCTGAAAACCACCTGGGGCCGCTGGTCGCTGGACGGCATCGTTCCGCTCAGCCCGAGCCTCGACACGCCCGGCATCCTGACCCGCAGCGTCGATGACGCGGCCTTCGCTTTCGAGGCGCTGGACGGCGAGACCGTGCCAGATGTCGAGAGTCTGGCCAATCTCCGTGTCGGGATCGCCGAATCCTTCTTCTTCGACGAAACGTCTCCGGGCGTCGCTGAACGGATCGACGAGGCGATCGGAGCCCTCGAGGCCGCCGGCGCGTCGCTCGGCCCGTTGGCCCTGCCCGGCTGCGCCGAACTCTTCGATCTCTATCACCGGGGCGGCATCGTCGCGCCGGAACTCTTCCGCTTCCTGACATGCGACCTGCCGGAATGGCTGCCGACCCTCGATCCACGCGTGCGCGCCCGCCTGGAAGCCGGCAGCGCACTGCCGGCCTGGGAGTATCTGCAGCGCAAGGTACGCTATGCCGCGCTCGGCGCCGCAGCGATCGAGGCACTCGCCAAGGTCGACGTGCTGGTCGCGCCGACTGTGCCGATCACGCCGCCGCCGATCGCCGATCTGGCCGACGACGCGACCTATGCGCGGCTCAACATGCTCGCCCTGCGCAACACATGTGTCGTCAGCTTTCTCGGCCTCTGCGCCCTGACCCTGCCGATCGGGTCCGATGCCGCTGGCATGCCCGTCGGATTGCAGTTGATCGGGCCGCCGCACAGCGAGGCCCGGCTACTCGCACTCGGGCGAGCATTCGAGCGCCTGTTCGCAGCGAGAGGCATCTGGGAGCCGCCGACACACGTCGCCTGATTCCCCACCCCGTGTGCCCAAAGGTCCGTCCATGCAACGCCCCGAAGATGCCGCCCTCAGCCGCAACCGCCCATTCGATCCGAAGCGAACCTGCCTGCTTCTGATCGACACGCAGAACTACGTCTGGAACGACAAGGTCGCGGAGTCGCTGCCGGGCTTCGACGCGACCGTGCGCCAGACCGTCATGCCCAATCTCCAGCGCCTCGTCGCGTCGTTCCGGGAGGTCGGCGCCGAGGTCATGTATACGGTGATGGAGAACATGACCCGGGACGGGCGCGACCGCAGCCTCGACTACAAGCTGTCGAAATTCTTCATCGGCAAGGGTTCGTGGGAAGCCAAGGTGCTCGACGCCCTCGCGCCCGGCGACGACGAGATCGTCCTGCCGAAGACCTCCTCCGGCGTCTTCAACTCGACCAATATAGAGTATCTCCTGCGCAATATCGGCATCGATACACTGGTGATCACCGGCTTCCTCACCGATCAATGCGTGGACCACACGGTGCGGGATGCCGCCGACCGCGGCTTCTTTCCCATATGCATCTCGGATGCCTGCGCCACCCATTCCAAGGAGCGGCACGTCAACGCACTTGCCGCTTTCACAGGCTATTGCCGGACGTTGACCACCCAAGACATGATGGGGCTCACGACGCGATCTTCATCCGCCGGGGAGTGAGACAGGCGCGAATGTGTTCAACATGTAGGATTGTCGGTACTCACGGGACATCTCCCTTAAGCTCCCATTTCTGGGAAGAAGGAGATATCCGTGAGTAAGGATGGACGCGAGATCGCCCGCAAACTGTGAGTTCTCCGGCATGCCGATATGGTCAGGCAAGTTTCGAAGACTTGCCGATATTTTGGTGTCGGCCGCAGCAGCTTTTACCGGTGGCGGACAGCCTATCGAAAGCAGGGCGAGGCGGGACTGGTGAACCAGCCGCCGATCCCGAAGTGGCATGCAAACCGCACGCCTATCGAGATTGAGGAGAAGGTCCTTCATCTCAGAAGCCCGCCCTGTCCCACGAAGGCCGCATGTTCTACGCCCGCATAGCCGAGATGCTACGCTGCGCGGAGACAGGGTTGAACGAGCTCAACGCGCTGTCCCTGGAACCGGTCGGCGCGCTGAGGATATCGCTGCCCGCCTTCATGTCGTCGTCGGATATCTCGACAGCAATTGCCGAGTTCATCCGGCTTCATCCGCATGTGGCGGTGTCGGCGACCTATAGCGATCGCACGGTGGCTTTGATAGAGAACGGATACGATCTAAGCATCCGCGCGGGCTGGCTGGACGACAGTTCGATGATGTCGCGCAAACTCGGCAACAGTCAGCGCGCACTTGTCGCCGGCACCGGATACGCCGCGTTGCGTCCGCACCCCCGTCATCCTTCGGATATGGAGGACTGGGACTGGATCCGCTATCGACAACGATCCGATATCACGGAGTTCATCTCACCCGATGGCGAAACGGCGAAAGTCACCGGGAACGCGCGCCTGGAAGTCGACAGTGTCGATGCGCTTTTCCACTTCGCGTGCCGGAATATCGGAGCGACGATCGTGCCTTTGCATCTGGCTGCCCGCGGGGAGGTCTCCGGGGAGCTCGTTCGACTGCTGCCGGATTGGAAGCTGCGCCCGCTCGGGTACTATGCGGTATGGCCGGACAAGTCGCGGCGCGAAAACCTGACGCTTCTGTTCGTGCGGTTCCTCGCGGATCATCAAGCGTGCTGACGCATCCAAGGATGCAGGCAAAGCCGCTAGGTTCGGCCACCTTCTCGATGGAACGCCCGTCTCTAAGCTGGAATTTTCCACTTAAGATCCCGGAGCTTGTCACCGCGTCGCCTGCGGAGCCCATCGCGCCGGCAGTCGCTACGGCCGCCCCACCAGCACGCCCCCTTCCCGTCTGCTCGGGCGGCAATCGCGCCGCACGCAAATTGACCTGCATTGTCGATGGCGACACCGGTTGGGAGCGCGGGGTAAAGTGGCGGGCTCTCGACGTCGACACCCCGGAAATCGGCAAACCCGAATGCGCGGCTGAACGCCGCCTGGGAGAAAAGGCCGGCGATCGGCTGCGGGAGTTGATGGGCGGCGGCTACACGATCGAGTGGACCGGTGGCAAAGGCAAATTCGGCCGTGAACTCGCGCGGGTCCGCCTTGCCGATGGTCGCGATGCCGGTCAGGTGTTGATCCAGGAAGGCCTGTCGCAGCCTTGGCCCAATGAGGGCAACAAATGGTGCCGGAACTGACCTGAAATCATCCTTGACGACCTGGGACTTCACTGGGATTCTCCTTGTCGGATGCGGCCGATGTGAAACCGATTCCCCACGAGGATGCCATGCCGCACATCGATTATTATCTCCGCACGATCATCAAGCTCGCCCTCTCCAAAGTCCCGCCCGCGATCCGGGTCGAATGCGCGTCAAAGCGCCTCAAGGTCGACTGGCGGAGTTGGGAGGATGCTCAGGGGAAGATGGCGGACACGATCGCGACCCAGGTGCTGCTGCATCTCGACGTTCGGGGACGGGACTGGCGTCGCCATGGTTCGTCGACCAGCGGGCCGATGATATCCACGGAGGTCTGATCCGGGACAATGCTATTCGGTCGGCTTTTTGCTTGTCTCTTTCGCCGCTCCCCGAAGGTTCGGCGCGAGGCGATCGTCCTGGTGACAATGCATGGGGCGCAAGGGGCCTGGATCGAAGCGCGGGAGCGGCGACGGGCGGCGGCGGAGGTTGATGCCGAAGCTGACCGACGCCACTGGAACGCCGTGATGCGTGAGGTCGAGCGGCAAACCGGCTACCGGCATCAGGCCGATACTGCAACGCGGATGGTGGGCGGCTAACTCGCCGACGATCAGTCTGCGGAGGGAGGACTACGGCAGAACTCGCTTCGGCGGACCAGGGCGTCCACGATTCACAAGGCGAGAAGAACCCTCGGACGCGGTCCCGTGAAAATCGTCAGCGGAACCGGTAAGAAAGTTTCGCCCGAACCGTATGAAAATCGATGTCGTCGTCCAAGCGTCCCGCCGACCGCCAGCATCCACGAGTTCGGCGTGCGAGTCGTCGCTGCCGAACGCCGCCGATCACCGCGATCGCCTCGCCGAAGTCCGCCTGCGCGTGGCCAGGCGGATGTGACAGCGGCACGAAGGTCTCCCGCTGGCGGCCGCGGGCAATCAGGACATAATCCTGCACCACCGTCGGTCCGCCGCCGTAGCCATGCTCATCCCGCAGTCGCTCGAAGATCCGCTTGGCGGTATGGCGCTGTTTGAGCGGCGCCGTGCGATTGGCCTCCAGGATCGCGTCGGTCACCGGCAACAGCACCCCGAGCTTCGGTTTCGCCACCGGCTTCGTCCGCGTGTAGCCCGGCGGAATCGAAAATCGGCACATCTTCGAGATGGTCTCCCGGCTCAGATCGAAGACCCTGGCCGCATCGCGCTGGCTGTTGCCGTCAAGATGAACAAACCGACGGACAGCCGCGTAGACTTCCACGGCGAACATTCCCGGCTACTCTCCCCGAAAAGAAAAACAGCCTAACCATTGGCCGGGTTTTACACCGGCGCGGCCAACCAAAACGGTGCCGCTTCGTGGCCTACTTTCTCACCGCCCTACACAGAAAGCTCATCTCGATCATGTCGCCCATATGCTGACGATCAATATCAGCGTTTGAGGTGGCGCATAGCCCCCAAGGCGCTGCCGGAGCGCGTGCTGAACGGCGAACTGAGCGGAACGTGGCGCCCCTGGCTCGCCGGCCTCGCCGAGCGCGACCGTCCTCGACAGCCAGAGCGTCACGACAACAGAGAGTGGCGAACCACGCCGCTATGATGCGGGGACGAAGATAAAGGGGCGAAAGCGACAAGCGATGGTGGATACGGGTGGACGCGGCCTGGTACTCGACCCGCACCCCGCCGATGTTCAGGACCGCGACGGCGCCGTTGCCGTTCTTCGTCTGTCGCGCCGATCCTTCCATTCGTGGCGAAGACGTTCGCCGATCTGGGCTATTCGGGCAAGAAGCTGCAGAGCGCCACGATCATCGACGCCCAGATCGTCAAAAAGCCGCCTGACCAGGTCGGCTTCGCCGTCCATCCGAGGCGCTGGGTGGTCGAACGCTTCTTCGCCTGGATCAGCCGAAACCGCCGGCTCTGGAAAGATGCCAAGCCACCCTCGCATCGGCAAAGGCGTTTCTCTATGCCGCCTCCGTCATGATCCACAAGCGACGCATCGCTCGATCTTCATGACTTTCCGGACAGACTCTAAAGCGATTCCTGCGGGGGAGCGATCTCGCCCAGTTCCAGTACGGGACCGGCTTCGATTTTGTCGGCCTTCAGCAACGCCGCGACGCGCTCCAGGGCCGCGACGACCATGGCCTGCTCCCAGTCCGCTAGCTCCGTGAATTCGGTGTGGAAGCTCATCTGGAGGTCGGAGGGCATGCTGGCCACCATCGCCTTCCCGGACTCGGTCAAGGCGATCCAGACCTGGCGTCGATCGGTCTCGCCGCGCCTTCGGGCGACAAGCCCCCTTTCGGTCAGCCGATCGACAAGCGTGGTCACCGTTGGCTGGGTAAGGCCGATCTGGATGGCAATGGACCCAGGCGTGACCTCACCCTGACCGAGGATTCGCAGAACCATGAGCTGCGAGTTCGTCAGGCCGGTGTCCTTGGCCAGACGGCGCGCGCTGAACTCCATCGCACGCGTGATCCGGCGTAGCGCGATCAAAGCTTGTCGTCCGCGTTCCATTATCGCAAATCGCACCCCGAAAAAGGCTACCGAAAAATAGTGAGCTTTCCTAGCTGGGCACGACCCGGCTTCGCATTCTATCCGGGCGATCCTTCGACTATCAAATGATATTTATAAAAGCCTGGAATATCGTTTGATGAGCGAATTATATTGGCAATATTATCCAATAATTCTGGCTTTCCCTCCCCTTCTATTATCCTAAGAATGTCATTTATTTTCAAAGTGATGCGGGCGAGAACGCCTCAGATGCGAATTCATATCGCTCCACTGCCCAGTGTCTGGTGGTTGACTATTGCTTTGATAATTGAAATATCCGCACCAGTGTAACAGCGAGTGAGGCGTATGAATGCGGCAGTCCGAGACGGGTCCACAACCACGATTGGCCAGCGTAGCTAATCCTTTGCGCTTTCGTCACCCGGTGCGGAAAGACGGGCAAGCTGTGCACGACCTGATCGACTCCTGCGAGGCGCTCGACGATAATTCGCTCTATTGCAACTTCCTGCAATGCACGCATTTCGCCGGCACCTGCATGCTTGCGGAGATGAACGGCGAGGTCGTCGGATGGGTCTCCGCCTATCGCCCGCCCGAGGAGCCCGAGACGCTATTCGTCTGGCAAGTCGCCGTAGCCGAAGCCGCCCGTGGGCGTCGGCTGGCGCGTCGCCTGATCGCCAAACTGCTCGCGAGCGACTCTTGCACGGGCGTCGAGCGTCTCAAGACGACGATCACGCCGGACAATGCCTCGTCCTGGCGCATGTTCGAAGGCGTTGCCGACGAATTCGACGCGACGATCTCGGACAAGGTCTGGCTCTGCGGCGAAGAGCATTTTTCGGGCGACCACGACAGCGAGCACATGCTGACGATCGGCCCGATCGACGCAGGCGATGCGTCCGCCACCGATTTGGATGAGATGCCCGAACATACGACGGCCAAGGCCGCTTAAAGGCCTGGACCCGCATCGATTTGCGGGCACGGGGCTGGAATATTGACAGAACGATGATGCCCGCCTCGCCGCGGGCTCCGTTCGCAAAAAACGGATAGACAGATGCTGAATGACACTGAAACGCCGGTCAAAACGGGCGCCGACACCTTTACGCGACTCGAGTCCGAGGTCCGCAGCTATTGCCGCAGCTTCCCAACGGTGTTCCGTAAAGCGCAGAACGCCACGCTGACGGATATCGAGGGTCGCGAGTATATCGACTTTCTCGCTGGCTGCGCATCGCTGAACTACGGTCACAACGACCCAGACATGAAGTCGGCGCTGGTCGACTACGTCATGTCCGACGGCGTGACCCATGGCCTCGACATGTTCACCGAGGCCAAGGAAGCGTTCCTCATCTCCTTCAGCGAGCGCATCCTGAAGCCGCGCGGGATGGATTACCGCATGATGTTCCAGGGCCCGACCGGCGCGAACGCCGTCGAGGCGGCACTGAAGCTTGCCCGCAAGGCCACCGGCCGCGAGAACGTCATCGCCTTCACCAACGGTTATCATGGCGTGACCACCGGCGCGCTCGCCGCCACAGGCAACGGCTCCCAGCGGGCCGGCTCGCGCAGCCAGCTCACTGGCGTCACCCGGATGGCCTATGACGGCTTCCATGGCGACGGCATCGACAGCGCGCAGATGCTTGACGACATGCTCGGCGATACGTCGAGCGGCATCGATGCGCCGGCGGCCATCCTGCTCGAATGCATCCAGGGTGAGGGCGGCCTGAACCTCGCCTCGAAGGAGTTCCTTCGCCGCTTGCGCGCCATCGCCACCAAGCATGGCGCGCTGTTGATCATCGATGAAATCCAGGCCGGTTGCGGCCGCAGCGGCGACTTCTTCGCCTTCGAGTTCGCCGGCATCCAGCCGGACATCGTGACCATGGCCAAATCGCTTTCAGGCTATGGCCTTCCCTTCTCGATGGTGCTGGTCAAGCCGGAATACGACGTGTTCACGCCGGCCGAGCACAATGGCACCTTCCGCGGCAACAACCACGCTTTCGTCACGGCGCGCGCGGCGCTGGAGAAATTCTGGGCGACCGAGGACTTCGCCCTCGACATACGGCGCAAGGCGGAATTCCTGAACGAGCGCCTGGGCGGCATTGCGACCTCCTTCGGCGACGACTTCCGCGTCAAGGGCCGCGGCATGATGCGCGGCATCGACACCGGTTCGGGCGAGCGCGCCGCCGCGATCTGTGCGGCCGCCTTCGAGCGAGGCCTGATCATCGAAACCGCCGGCTCGTCCAATGAGATCGTCAAGGTGCTAGCGCCATTGACCATTACCGACGCGGTGTTCGCCCGCGGCCTCGACATCCTCGCCGACGCGTTCGACGCGGTTCTGAGCGAGCCCTCGCGGATCGCCGCCGAATAAGCTGTGGCTTCATGGCCGCGACCACGAACAGGAGACTTACCATGATCGTCAGAGATCTCACCGCCGCCCGCCAGACCGACCGGCTCGTCAAATCCGAAGGTTGGGACTCCACCCGCCTTCTGCTGAAATCGGACAATGTCGGCTTTTCGTTTCACATCACCACGCTTTACGCCGGTGGCGAAAACCACTTCCACTACAAGAACCATTTCGAATCGGTCTATTGCATCTCCGGCGAGGGGACGATCGAGGACAAGGCGACCGGCGAGGTCCACGATCTGCGGCCCGGCGTCATGTATGTCCTCGACAAGCACGATCGGCATATCGTCCGGCCGAAAACCGAGATGTCCGTCGCCTGCGTGTTCAACCCGCCGTTGAACGGCCGCGAGGTCCATGACGAGACCGGCGCCTACGCGCTTGAAGCCGAAGCCGTTTAGGTTTTCGGTCGAACGGGAGGCGCGGCGCGATGCGCGATCGCGCTGTCGGCAACCACCCACCGGTTTCGCGAGGGAAGGGCGGCAGCGCGCCGCGCCTGACCGAGCTTCCAATCAGAACGTCCGGGATCGGAGCGGCATTCGCCCGACCCGCGACGATGAGGTCCGATCCGGTCCGGCAGTCTTTCCACGAACGCGATGGGAACGCTGCCAGGCCAGTTGCTTAAGCGAGTTTCATGACAGAACACACAGTCGAGAAGATTGGCGGCACATCCATGCTTCGGCATGAGGAACTGCTGACCAATGTCCTTATCGGCGATCGCCAGGGGGCTGCGCTTTACAACCGCGCCTTCGTGGTCTCCGCCTATGGTGGCATCACCGACAAGCTGCTGGAACACAAGAAGACCGGCGAAGCCGGGGTCTATGCGCTCTTTGCCAGCACCGACTCCGAATGGGCCTGGGGCGACGCGCTGACCGAGGTCGGTCGCGCGATGCAGGCGATCAATCGGCAGGTTCTCGACGACACCGGCGACCGGCGGGCGGCGGACGATTTCGTCCGCGAGCGGGTCGAGGGAGTCCGCAGCTGCCTGATCGACCTCAGCCGGCTCTGCTCCTTCGGCCAGTTTCGCGTGTCGGAGCATCTGATGACCGTGCGTGAGATGGTGTCGTCCCTGGGCGAAGCCCATTCGGCGTTGGTGACGGCGCTACTCCTGCGCCACCACGGCGTCAACGCCCGCTTCATCGACCTGACCGGCTGGCGCGACGACACGCAGCCGAGTCTGGATGAACGAATTCAGGAAGCTTTGCGCGACGTCGACTTCAGCACCGAGATGCCGATCATTCCGGGTTATGCCCAGTGCCGGGAAGCGTTGGTGAAGTGCCATGACCGGGGCTACACCGAAGTCACCTTCGCGCGGGTCGCCGCTCTCAGCGGCGCCCGGGAAGCCATCATCCACAAGGAATTCCACCTGTGCAGCGCCGACCCGAAATCGGTCGGGCTGGACAAGGTCCGGGTCATAGGCCGCACCAATTACGACGTCGCAGACCAGCTTTCCAATATGGGAATGGAGGCGATTCATCCGCGCGCCGCCAAGGGCTTGCGCCAGGCCGGTATTCCTCTGCGGGTGCGTAACGCGTTCCGGCCGCAGGACGAAGGCACGCTGATTCTCGATGAGCGAGGGGCGCCGGAGCCCCGTGTCGACATGATCGCCGGGCTACGCGGGATCTTCTCGCTGCAGTTCTTCGAGCAGGACATGGTCGGCGTCAAAGGTCATGACGCGGCGATCCTGGAGTCGCTGCAGCGTCACAAGATGCGCATCGTCACCAAGACGTGCAACGCCAACACGATCACTCATTTCCTCGATGGCTCGATGAAAGCCCTGAAACGCGTTGAGCGCGACTTGGCCGAACGGTTCCCGGCCGCAGAAGTAGAGATCGCACGGGTGTCTATCATCTCCGTCATCGGCCGCAATCTGACGGCACCGGGGCTGACGCTCCGCGCTCTTTCGGCGCTCGATGAAGCTGACATCGCGCCCCTCGGCATGCAGGACCTGACGCGAAGGGTCGACCTGCAATTCGTGATCGACGACAAGGATCACGAGCCGGCCATACGTGCGCTTCATGCGGCGCTCGTGGAATCTAGCGAGTCGACGATCGGCGAGGTTTTGACGGAAGAACCTCAGGTATTGCGCGACGCTGCGTAAATGATGATCCCTCGATTTCGGGGACACCTTTGCTAAGCCTGTGAGGGCATGGAGGTGTTGAACGCCGAAGACGAGAAGGGAGTTTTCTCCCGAGTTCAAACAAGAGGCGGTTGCCTTGTTCGAAAGCAACGGTCGACCGCTGATGCAGCTTGCGACCGAGGTGGGTATCTCGCCATCGATGCTTCGGAACTAGCGAGCGGGTTCTCCTCACAGGTCGATCAGGAAATCTACATCATAGCCGAATAGTTCAGACAGCGCCTGCCGCTCGGCCAGCGTCGGCGTCACCCCGGCCTCAATTCCCAAAGTCTGACAGGCAACACCCCACACGCATGGGCGACATCTTCGAGGGTGCGGCCGGAGTGATCGCGAACCGCCCGAAGCACCGACGCGCCTGCGTCGATGCTGTGGACAATTTCCGGCGGAAAGGGCGCGAGCCTGGACATGACGAGATATTAGCGCGTGGATTTGTCGCGTTGATCGGATTTTAGGTGATCGTCTGGCATTCCCGCAGGCAGTAAGCCAGGGCCTGAGGGCGATCGGACCCCCCTCTCCGAGATCCCCTCGCCTGTCTTCCAGAGAAAATCCGTCACCGTCCGAATCCGGGCGCCGGTTCGTCTCCGACCTCGACGACCATCCGCTCGTCCAATTCGCGGTTCTCGATCTCGACCGCCAGCCACTTGCGGTGCGCGGCGTGCACGTAGCCGCGGGGGTTGCAGATCACCCGGGTCGCCCCGATCGCATAGTCGTGCCGCGTGTGGACGTGGCCGTGGATCCAAAGCTCCGGCTGGTAATCGAGGATCAGGTCCTCGAGGTCGCTCGCATAGGCGGCGTCCCCTGGTTCCTCGACCCGGCCGTTGCGCAGCGACCGCGGCGACGGCGCGTGGTGCGTCACGACCACCGTCGGACCATTGGAGGGCGTCGCCAGCGTCGTCTCGATCACCTGACGCATAACGTCCACATTCTGACGATGAACGGCGACAGCTACCGGCTCAAGCAGTCGTCGGGCCACCGACGACGCCGTTGATCGGGAAACCGGCGAAATCTCCACGACCTGATCCCCAAACCCGATCGCCGACGCACGAAGGGGTCCGATCGGACCCCTTCGTACGTCGTGTCTGCCATCGCCGTTGGCGTGGTTTTACTCGGCCTCTCTGGCCTGGATTTGCTCCGTCGTTGACACAAAAAAGCAAAGGCTGAAAAGCAACTCGATCAGACATTCGAGGTTGGAAAAATACTTATCAGCGCCGCTCTCGATCCAATCTGCTCGTGCAACGGGCTTCGCTCGACCGCCGTCGGAAAAAACGGGACTTTCTGTGGATGCACTCCGCCAGCCTTTACCATCACCCACTCCTATTTGAACAGTGCTTCAATATCGGCCATAGGCCGAAACAGCTTCATGGGCTGATCCTGAAGTGGCAAAAAACTCTCCCGCTCGTAAAATCTTCGGGCGTTCTCGTCTTTGGCATCAACGATGACTGCGAAAGGGGCGATTTCGCTCCGCGCTGCGCGATAGAGAGCATCGGCAAGGAGAAAGCGGCCATAGCCGTTTCCCTGCTGGCGTCGGTCAATTGCGAGACGACCGACAAGCGTCGCCGGAACCAGCGGGTATCGCGGCAACTTGCGCACAAGCTCCGCTGGCAGTTCCGTGAGGTTCACCGCAGTGGATGATAGCGTGTAGTATCCGCCGATCGCCTTGTCGGGCAGCACCAACACAAAACACGCCGCTATATGCTTTCTGACATCCTGACCGGCCTGCGTCCGAAAATATCGATCGAGCGTCTCGACCCCGCTGTCGAACCGAGATCGGTCATGCTGAGGTCCGAGCACCTCGACTCGCCATATTTCCTCGGAATCGCCATCCACGCGTCAGACACCGGTTCTCTGGCGATAGCGGCGCACGGTATCTCGCAGACGGTCGTTCACCGGCTGCGGGTTCATCAGCGCCTGCACGAAAGCCTGGCTGTCACGAAGCGACAGATCTAGGCGCTGATGCTCCTTGATCGCGCGGCGGGCGGCCTCCTCAACGCTCGTCAACACAAAGTCCGTCACCGTGCGGCCATGCAGCGCGGCAGCATGCTCTATCAGGCTCTTCTGGTCGGCCGTCACACGCGTCTCAAGACGCTCCCCACGGACCCGACCCCGAGTTGGTTTCATTACGGACTCAACCATCTTGATATCTCCTATACACCCAACGTACGGCCAATGGCCGGACTTTTCAAGGTTGAACGTCTATTCGACCCACGCACCCAGCACTCCTGACCACAGCTCACTCAATTCTCCCCCCTCCCCGCTCCGCCCGACACGGAATCCGTACCGCCATTTGCCCGCAAACCCAGCTTTCTGGTTTTGCGGATGCGGCCCGAATGAGAGTGAGAGTGCGGACGGGTTTGCCGTGACGGGTTGAAAGCCGGAGGAGAGGCCCTCGGCGCCCGTCGCGGAGAACCGCGATGCCCAGAAACAAGCGCAACGCCGGCGCTAAGCGCGATCGGACCAACCTCTATGACGAAATCACCACGAAAATCATCGGCGAGCTGGAGGCGGGCCGCCTGCCCTGGGTCCAGCCCTGGGCGACGGCGGCCGCCAAGGCACCGCTCGCCATGCCGAACAATGCCGCGACCGGCCGGAGCCATTCCGGCATCAACGTATTGATCCTCTGGGGCGCCGTCATCGAGCATGGCTTCCCCGGTCAGAGCTGGCTGACCTTTCGCCAGGCGCTGTCGNATTGATCCTCTGGGGCGCCGTCATCGAGCATGGCTTCCCCGGTCAGAGCTGGCTGACCTTTCGCCAGGCGCTGTCGCTCGACGGCAATGTCCGCAAAGGCGAACGCGGCACCACCGTCGTCTATGCCGACCGCTTCGTGCCGGAGGACGAGAAGCGCCGTGTGCGCGAGACCGGCGAGAACGCCCAGGCGATCCCGTTCCTCAAGCGCTTCACCGTCTTCAACACCGACCAGTGCGAGAACCTGCCCGAAGACGTCGCGACCGCCGCGCCGCCGGCGCCGGTCGGTCTGATGGAACCGCGCGTCGATGCGCTGATCGCGGCGACGGGGATCGACTTCCGCATCGGCGGCAACCGGGCCTTCTACGCGCACGCGCACGACTATGTGCAGGTGCCGCCGCCGCAGGCCTATTTCGAGCCCATAAACTGGCACCGAACGGCACTCCATGAGCTCGGGCATGCTTCAGGTCATTCTTCCCGGCTCGACCGCGACATGTCCGGCTCGTTCGGCTCCAAGAAGTACGCCTTCGAGGAGCTGATCGCCGAAATGAACGCGGCTTTCTGCTGCGCTTCGCTCGGCAACACCGCGATAGGGCCTACGCGCTCCGCCACGACGAAGGGACGGGGACTCCGTGGTGTGCGCAGAGGTCCTCCAAATCCTCCATCTCTTGTGGAGGCAAGGGGATGCCACCGGCAAGTCGGTCAGCGCGGAGCCGCCAGCGCCTTTCTCCAGGAGCCCGAGGAGGCGCTACACCTTCGCGCATCGGTAGCTCTCGGAGGCGCTGAACGAGATCGGCCAGTCTTGCTTCGAAAGCCTGCGCGCCGCCAGCCTGTTCCAGATCGATCGCGAGCATGAAATGCGCCGTGCCCTCCGGCGACATAGGAGCGGCCTCCTTCGACGCGACGAGGTCGGCATAAGCGCCACCCGTCAGGACGCCGGTCAATACCTCGATGGCGCTTAAGAGCGCAAAGCCACGCGCTCCGCCAAAAGCCAGAAGAAGCCCTCGAAGCGCTTCCTCGGCATCGGTCGAGGGATAGCCGTCGCGATCCTGCGCCATTCCGGGTGCGATCGTCTCGCCCGCTTTGGCGGCACGCACGATATTCTGACGTGAGGTGACGCTCAACGCGAGGTCGAGCTCGAACATGCCGCCGCCCGCATAGGGGGCGGAGATCGCAAGGGGATCGTTGCTGAACAGCGGGCGCAATGCGCCTTCGGGCCCGACCATGATCTGCCCGTTCGACGTGACCACGCCCAGCATGGCGGAGGCCGCGATACGCGAGGCGTAGTAACCGGCAAAGCCGAAATGATTCGAGTTGCGCACGAGTGCGACGGAAACGCCGTGGGCGCGCGCTTGCGCGACAACGGCATCGGCAGCACACGCACCCACATAGTGTCCGATCCCGTTCCCGCCGTCTATGCGCAGGATCGCGCCGCGTTTCTCCACGACCGGCTCCGCGTGAACAACGACCCCGCCCGCTGCGACGCGCGCCAGATATGGGCGCAGCCGCCGTAATCCATGAGTTTCGACGCCGCGCAGGTGCGCCTCTACCATGTGGTCCGCCATCGCGAAGGCCGCCGCGCCCCCGGCCCCGGCGGCCTTCGCGCATGCGACGACCACGCCGCGTAGCTCCCTACTGTCGACGAGGCTAGCATTTGGTGATCTGGGCGTCGGCATGCTTTGCTCCTGTGGCGCGAGCGTTGGTGCGCGGATGAACGCTCCGACGCTCGTCTTCGGGATCAAGCCGCGGAAGTCGGCTCCATCCACCGCGAGCCGGCGTCCTCGGCCAATGCGAAGGCCTTCGTGCCGGCATCGACGACGCCCGAGTAGCGCGAGAAGAACAGATGACCATCGACCGGTGCGATCAGCTGCTCGACCTCCTTCAGCGTCGCCATGTCGATGATGCGGCCGAGGACCGTCCCTTTCGCGACCGGGCGCCCGAGTTCGCCCGGGCTCTGGAAGAGAGATTCCAGGAAGCCTCCACGCGTGGGATTCGCTTCGGTACGCGCTGCGCTGGTAAAGTAGATCTGCCGCGGCGGGGACAGGACCGGCTCCGGGAGCATCCCAAGCCCGCGCATGACGTTGAGATATCCCTCGACGCCGGCGTCCATGTAGGCCGCGTGATCCTGCGGAGCGAGATACACGCCCGCAGTCTCGACGCCGAACGCGATCTTGCCGAGGCTGTTGGCATATCCGACGACAGAGCGCGGTATCGCGTTCTCGTGCACCATGACCGTTCCGAAGTGGCGCGCGTGCGAAAGGCAACGCTGCCGCAGCGCCCCCTCGCAGGCCGCATTGACGTCGACGCGGGACTGAAGCCGCCCGCCCGCTCCGCCGCAGTGATAGTCGACCACGATGTCGGCATGCCGTATGAGGCCGTCCGTGATCACATGCGCGATCATTTGGGTGAGATTTCCCCGTGCGTTGCCCGGAAAGACTTCGTGCAGATCGGTGTTGCCGTGTTGTTCGGGCGTCTGGCGGTTGAAGACGGCCATCGACGGCGGATTGCACACCGGAATAGCGCAGACGCACCCGGCCAGGGTTTGCGGGTCGATGGAATCGAGCAGTCGCCGGATCATCATGGCCGGAACGGTTTCGTCCCCGTGGATCGTCGCCGTGAGAGCCAGTGTCGGACCAGGCTTCGCTCCCTTGATCACATGCAATGCCAAAGCGAGATCGCCCACGAGCGTCGTCGTCACCGGCAGCTTGTAGAGCTTTCGCCCCGTCTCCTGCGCATCCCAGAGAGGTTCGTTTTCCATAGCGTTCTCCTGATAATCAAGGTCATCATCTGCGATGCGTTGCCCGCATTTCGGTAGTCCGCACGAGTGTTGTGAACACTCCAAGCGATTACTACTTGCGGACCTCCAGTAAAACCGCGCTGACGAGCGACACGGCTGTCAGTACGGTCAGCGCCAAGGCGATCGGCTGTGATAGAACGAACGGCACGATGGCGCCGCCCGACAGGGCGAGGGACTGCCGAAACCCTGTTTCCGCGATCGGACCCAAGATAAGCCCCAGAATGAGTGGAGCTGGCGAGAACCCAGACTTGCGCATGAGGTATCCAATCACACCAGCGCCAATCATCGTATAGACGTCGAACATATTACTGCCGAGCGAGTACGCGCCGACGAAAGACAGCATCAGAATGATGGGAACGAGTACTGCGTTGGGCAGGCGCGCGATCAGCGCCATGTAACGCCCGATCGACATACCGACGAACCCCATCACGATGTTGGCGAGCAGAAAGCCGTAGATCACCGTATAGGTAATGGATGCATTCTCGGTGAAGAGCGTTCGCCCTGGCACAAGCCCGTGCACGATGAGGGCGCCGAGCAGGATCGCTGCCGTGGCGCTGCCGGGAATGCCGAGCGTGAGGAGCGGAACCAGCGAACTGCCCGTGACGGCATTGTTTGCGGTTTCCGAGGCGGAAATGCCATGCACCGATCCCTTGCCGAACTCCGACTTGTCCCGTGAGAATCGACGCGCCTCGTTGTAGCTCACCCATGATCCGATGTCGGCCCCGGCCCCAGGCAGAATGCCGACGAACACGCCAATGAACGCGGAGCGCGCTATCGTGACGCGAATGGACTTGATTTCGGCCCAAGTCGGCAGAATGCGCCAGCGCTCAGTTTTCTTAACCTCGACGCGCTGCACCCGCGATTGCGCATTCTCGCACATGATAAGCGCCTGCGAGACGGAGAAGAGCCCGATCACGACGGGCACGAAATTGAACCCCCCCGTCAGATCCGAGAGCCCGAAGACGTAGCGCGGGAAGCCAGTATCCAGGTCGAGACCGACGGTGGACATCAGGAGCCCGATTGCACCGGCAATGAGGCCCTTCACCATATTTCCGCTCGCGAGCGTGCCGATGATCGTCAGGCCGAACACGGCCAGCATCAGGTATTCCGCCGGCCCGAACTTGAGTGACAGCAACGACAGCGGTGGACCGAGCAGGAGGAGTGAGAGCGCGCTGGCAACGCCGCCGCACACCGACGAGAAAGTCGCGATGCGCAAGGCCTTGTTGAACTCACCTCGCTGGGTAAGGGCGAAGCCGTCGGCCGCCGTTGCGGCCGAGGCCGAGGTGCCGGGCGTATGCAACAGAATCGCCGGAAACGAACCGGCGTAGATCGCGGCCGTGTAGAGGCTCATCAGCATGAGGAGGGCAGCTGTCACGTCCATGGAGAACGTGACTGGCAAGAGCAGAGCCACGCCCAGATTCGCCGTGAGGCCCGGCAGTCCGCCGATCACGATCCCGGCGAAGACGCCGATTAAGATCGCAGCCATATTGCCGAGGGTAAAGACGTTCGCAATATAACTCAGCTCCACCATCACCAGCTCCTATCGCCCAAAAAATGGAGACCTCTCGAGAGGAACACCGAGGAGGAGAACGAAGACGACGTAGATGAAAGCCAGCGAGCTGATCACGGCGACCGCATAGAGGAGACGCCTGTTTCCGGCGAGCGGAAAGAACAGCCCGATACACAGCGCGATCATGGCCGGGAAGTAGCCGACGAATGCCATAGCCAGGACGGCGAGGACGCTTGCAATTGCTACTAGCAATGGAAGCGCGAACGCCCTCGCCTCGAGGCGCCCTGTACCGACGTCGATCTCCGGCCCGACGAAGGAACGACCAACCATCAGGGCCGAAAGCCCGGCGATTGTTACGACGACCGTTTTCGGGAAATTGCCTGCAAGTTCCGGAAACCTGTCGGCCAAGAACCAGAACGGGATGCAGGCCAGGATGATGAGGCTGCCGATGATACGATCTGCCCAAGCCACGTCGTCTCAGATCCCAATTTGTTCTGGTGCTGCGATACAGCGAACCGGTGAGGCGAGCTTGATGAGAATGCCGTGACCGAAAGCAACGGCCACGGCTGAGACGAATGCGCGTCCTACCATCCCATCAGGGTTTTAACCTCGCCCTCGGTATCCGCGAGGAATTTCGCGTATTCCTCCCCCTCGATGATATCGAGAGACAGTCCAAGCTGCTCGGCGGCGTTGCGATGGGCATCGGAACTCAGGGTCTCTTTCAACGCTTTGATGAGTATCTGCTTCACGTCGTCGGGCAATCCGGCGGGCGCCGCGATGCCACGCGAGACCGACCAGACCTGGTCGAAGCCCTGCTCCTTGAAGGTCGGGACGTCGGGCAGGAATTTCGAGCGTTCGGGCGCCATTACGCCGATGACTCTCAACTCGCCCGCCTCGTGCAGCTTGATCACCTCACTGACGTTTGCCCCCAGAACCTGCACATGACCACCGAGCACCTGCGTCAGAGAGATCGCCGTGCTGGTGTTATGAATGACGTTGAAGGAAGCATCGGTCATCCTCTCCATCCGCATGATCGCGAGGTGATCGTCGCCGCCGAAGCCATGGGCTGCGATCGACAGCGCTTCCGCCTTGGCGGCTTCGATGACGTCGGCGACCGAATGGAAGGGGCTGTCGGCACTCACCGCCCACACGCAATAGTCGGTCACGTGATTCATGAGAGGCGTGAAGCTGGACAGGTTCTCCGACCGCGACATCTCCGGGTTGAGAAAACCGGCATAAATGTTCGGCACGTTGATGTAGCCGATCGTGTAGCCATCCGGCTGCGCGTTCGCGAGGGCGCTCCAACCGGTCCAGCCGCCGCCGCCGGTGATGTTCTCCACAGTAACCGGGTGGCCGATCGTCGCCTCCAGATCCTTGGCGAGCAGGCGCGCCGTCACGTCGGTGCCTCCACCGGCGCCGTAGGCGACTATCAGCTTCAGCCCCTCGTCCGGAAAAGCGTTGGCAACTTGTGGCGGCGCGAAGAAAAGCATTATCGCGGCAGCGATCGCGGCACAGGAACGGATAATATGTTGCATGGACTTCCTCCCGTTGCATCGTAAAGATCAGGCGGCACAACCGAAAAGATTGTGTCGTCGAAAGTGCGTCTAGTCGGGGTATTCCCCTCTTTTTTCAAGACGGTAATCAGCGGCGGTAATGCTGTCCAATCGTTAGATTAGAGCGGTCCAATAGGCAGAGCCGATGCCCAGCGCCATTAACTGGCTGAGACGGCTATGCGAATGGTCTCGGCGGTATTTCGTGCGACTCCGGTTGGTCGTGTCCGTCAACGTGGTGGAAATTGGGGTGTAACTGAAGCGGCTCCGTTTCAGGCGGCTGCGGTGGAAATGCGGACGGTTTCTGGCTTGGTGCCGGTGGCCATGA
>NZ_JAYXIH010000048.1:0-29854 GCF_036016755.1 Aurantimonas sp. A3-2-R12
AACCCTCCTGCAATCGTCGCAGAAGAAAAATAGGTGGCCGACTTTTACGCCGCCCGAAGCGGGACTATCCCGCCGCTACCGTGGACTAATTTTGCACCGCCGCTCTCAGATGTGCCAGCACTTCGCCCATACCGGGCTCACCTTCACCCTTGACGGTAAGCTGGTGGGTGACATAGGCGAGGCCGTCGTCGCGGAGGCCTACGGGATCACGTTGTGTCGGCAGCGGACGCCCGGCGTTGACGGGCACGCGACGGACGGACGGTCAGTGCAGATCAAGGCAACAGGTCTCGCGAAAGCCGGTCCGGCGTTCACGCCCGGCGAAGGTCTCGCCGATCACCTGATATTCGTTCGGATCGATTTCGGCGCCGGGACGGCGGCCGTGCTCTACAATGGTCCCGAAGCTCCGATGCGCCAGTTGCTGCCCCCGACATGGTCAGGGACGAAGATGCTGCGGCTGTCGAAGGTGCTGGCATTGGATACCACCGTGAACGATGAACAGCGGTTGCCCCGACTGCGGTGAGCGATGGCGTCGCCGGGGCGCCGTTGTGGGTGCGCGGTAGCCAACTGACATGACGGTGACGGCGCTTGGGTCCTTGGGGGGCGGGGGTGGCCTACCGGGGGTGGCGCTGAGCCCGGTTCTCGACAGATTTTGGAAAACGTGACGTTATAACATTACATTTAAGCGTATATACGGCACCTCAGTTAGCAACCTGACGCCTGTTCTCCGTTAGCAACTACGGTCACAAGACAGGGCAGAAACCAGACCCCCCTGTCTTCCCCCTTGTCTTGCTACCCTGTCTTACAACTAAGTCCTTGATTATTAACGATTATTAGCTCTCATAAGACAGTAAGACACCAAAAAGGGTGAATCTCAGACTCGTTGTTGGTTGAGTTGAGTGCTCCACCGTGCTATTGGGGTTTAACGAGGTGTGTATAGGGGAAATGGCGTTTCGTTTGCTCTATAGGGGGACCATGTCTTGTAGATGCCCGGTTTGGAGGACAACCCATGCTTAAGTGCCCACACTGCAACGGTTTTTTGGTTTTGAAAGCCGTAAGACAGCCCCCCGGCGAGGTCTCCGGTCCGGGAAGCAAAAATCTGCTTCAGGAGGTCCAAGCTTGGGTCGATACGCCTGTTACACTGGCGTCCCTACTTGTTGACCTCGGAACACCGGGCAATCTCGGTCGGTATGAAGACCTCAACGAGAGGGTCTATCGAACCGCTTTTCGGTCCATCGACTTCATTCGCGCGTCCGGGATGAAGATCGACCCGAACAAGCTCGCCCTCGCTCTTCGCGACCTCCCCGACTGGTCGGACGAGACGCATGTGATGCGGATTTACGGGGTGCAGGGTCGGTATTGGCTGCGGCGCGGATTCGAGACCTATCCGGGAGCCATAGAGCGCGAAGAGTTCGAGGAGACGGGTGGGCTGGTCTAAACCAGATCGTCGATGACGCGGTAGCCGGTCTCGATCTCGGCCGCCGTCGCGTCGTCGCGGACTTTCCACCGCGCCTGGACGCCGAAGTAGTAGGGGCGGTCTTTGCCCGTGAGCGTCTTGATGGGAACCCACTCGGGGATCATTCCCATCGCCGCGTCGAAGTTCTGGATGGTCTGCTGGTTCTTGATCACGCCCTCTTCCCGGAGGACGTGCTTGGCGATGTCGCTGTCGCGCGTGACGATGCGTTGGACGGTCACCCGCTCCGGGTCGAACCCGAGTTCGCGCACGTCGGCGAACAGCTCGTGGCCGTACTCGTTCCATAGCTGCTGGAGGGGGAGCGGGTCGTCGAGCCAATCGCGGATTTCTTCCACCCACTGCTCATACATCTGGCGCTGGCGCGCGCCGGTTTGCAGCAGCTCGGCCTCGGCCTTGGCCGTCGGATCGGATAGGTAGAGCGGCAGGTCGCCATGGGGCTGGTCGCGGCGCATGGCTTTGTAGATCATCAAGGCCTCGGCCCATATCTGGTCACGCTCCTCCAACAGCCGGTCGGTGTCGATCAGGCTCACCTTGGCGTGGATCGGCCACCAGCGGCGGTTGCCGGTCGGGTCTTTCAGATACTTCGTATTGTTGGTCGTGCCCCAGAACGTCGCCTGCCGGGGGAACACGCTCGGCCGGCGGTCGTAGGCCATGCGAACTTGGTCCTGCTTGGCCGAGAGAAACTGCTTGGCGTCGTTGTAGTCGGACTTGTGGAACGAGGTCATCTCGGGAAATTCGAGAGCCCACAGGCCGCCGATCGTCTCGGCGATCCGCTGCGTGTCCTTCAGGTCGCAGGTCAGCTCGCCGAAGGTCTCGGGTCCGTAGAGGTATTCGATGAAGGTCGATTTTCGGATGCCGCCTTCGCCTTCCAGGACCGGCGAGAAGTCGAACTTGTGTCCAGGCTCGAAGATGCGGGCAACGGCCGCGACCATGACCATGAGAGCGGTCTGGCGGTAGTAGGGTGTGTCCGGGCAGCCGAGATAGTCGATGAACAGACGCTCGACGCGCTTCACGCCATCCCACCGCTTCAATTCGCAGCGCCAAAGGTAGTCCTTGACCGGATGGAAGCGGTTGCGCAGGGCGACGGACAGGACGGCCCCGGCCAGATCGCGTTCGGTCAGCTTGGCGAGGCCGTAGCCTTTCTTCCCCGGCCCGTTGGGAGCGGCGAGGATCGACCGGACGGTCATATCGTTGACATCCTGCCAGATGTCGCCCCTGACCTTGTTGCGGCAGTAGCAGGCCGGGGTAGATTTCATGCGAGACAGGATGTCCCGGCGCAGCACGATCCGCTTCATGAAGTCGTCGTAAGCGATGGCCCCGTAGAGGCGCGGGTCGTTGTGAATGATCTCCTGCGCGTTCGGTAGGTTCTGGACGATGTTGCCCGCTTTATCGAGTTCCAGCGCATCGGGGAACCAGTCCTCGGGCGGCTGTTTTCTTCGGCCAAAGTCTTTCGGACGATCTGCGGCTGAAGCCGCCCCCGAGTCGGGCTTCGCCTTTGGATCACCCACCAGATCGTCGATGTCGGCCTGCCAGTCGTCGTCATCTTGCCCCGGATCGCCTACGAGGTCTTCCTCGGGCTCGTCGAAGTAGTCGTCCATCACGTCGTCGAACATGGCGGTCTGGTCGTACTTCGACTGCGCTTGCTGGCGCTTGTAGCCGGGGTCGTCCTGCACGAAGTCGAGCATGGCTTTCCATGATGGAAGGTCGGCCATTTTCGTGTCGCGGTCGGCCTTCTCGTCGAGATCGCCGAATTTGTGGATACGGACGAGATCGAAGGAGTTGACCAGCATGTCGGCGCAGGGGTCGGTGCCGTGGTGTGAATAGAGGAACAGACCGTTGTCCTCGACGACCGCGCCGTTGGACGTGGTGCCGCCTGTGAAGGTGTAGCGGGGCTTGGCCGAGTGGTCGTCCGACGACTCATATGGCAATTCGAAGCGGTCGATAGCCTCGATCACGTCGTAGGCGCGGCAGAAGTCGCCGACCGGCCCTGTCTTCGTCGTCGGGTCCTCGGCCTTCTCCGCGCGCTCGCGGACTTCCTCGCCTTCGCAGCGCGGCAGGTTGTCGATGTTTTTCCAGTCGCCGACGGTCTCGTTGAACTCTTCGAAAATCTCGTCAGGATCGACGGGCTTACCCCCGTTGTGGCAGAAGAACCAATCGCCGTCGGCGGAGATTGTCGGCTTGAACATCATCTGCGCCGGACGGAAGGACACCTTGTCCACCAGGCGCATTTCGGGGTCGATTTTTTGCGCGATGATGCGACAGATCGCGCCGTATTCGTCGTTCGTCACCGGCCGGGAGAAGAGGCCCCAAAAGCGGATGCGCGGCTTCTCGTCGGTGTGGCGGCGGGAACTGTGGACCAGATATTCATAGCTGTGCGCCACCAAACCCATTTCGAGTCGGTCGAGCAGATCGGGAGTGGCATAGTCGAAATCGAGCGACCATAGATCGGACGGTTTGCCGGAGTGGGCGTTGCGCTTTCCAGCTTCGACCTGCGTGCGGAAAAGCCAGCCATCGACGGACTTGAGCCGGACCTGCTCTTCGTGGCTCATCTTCAGGTAGGTTTTGAAAAATTCCTTGGTCTTGGTCGGATTTTCGAACAGCTTGCGGAATCGTGCCCACGATAGCGTCTTGTTCTTGGCCTTGCCTAGATTTCGACCCCGGCCCTCAGAGTAGTGGATGATGAATTTGTCATTGGACTTAAGCGTCATCGACATTGAACCGATGTTGTTCGATCCATTCTGCGAGATCGGTTACACGGTAACGACAAGCTCTGCCGATGCGCACAACGGGCGGTGTATTAGGGACGCGATAGAAACGCCACTTTTCCAAAGTTGATGCGCTTAAGCCAAGAAGACGCGCCGCTTCAGAAGTGCTGATCAGCAGGGGCTGCATGGGATCAAGGTTCATATAAGCCTCCATCGTTTGATAGAAGCAGAGTCCCACAGATGAGCATTCCAAGCCAGATCAGCGCCCAGGAGCGCTTATTTTCGAACGGGCGCTGCTAACTTTCGACCAAAGGATGGGAGGCCAACCAGTGCCGGACGTGTCTTTGTACAGTTGTATCATCGTATTCTTGGTGGCCAGGCCGTTTCCGCGTGTCGATCTGATCAGCAAGCCAGCGTACGATCTTGGCGGCGCGAAGTCGCCGTGGACGGTTTCGAGTTAGATCACCCTTGGTAAAGCACTCTTTGGGAAAATTCCCTGCCGAGGCTTCCAATTTGGCGTAAATGGCCGCGCGCAGTGGACCGTGCTCGTCGGCATTCTTTTTGAGAGCTTTGCTTCGCTGTGAATCAAAGAAATTCTGCCGATTATTTGGAAGCGTCAGTGGCAAAAGTGACTTGCATACAGCGTCTCTTGTCGCCGCCTCAATCCAGGGTGGTTGGACGCCTCTCCTAGAGGCCCTTTCGATCAGCAGCTTTGGCTTGAGTGTAGCAAGACCTTTCATTTGTGACACGTATTGGTCTAGACGATGTATACGTTCTTCAAGAGTCGATGCCAAATCAAGCCATTCCCAAGGATCGCGCGGCTTTGGTGATCCTGGCAAGAGTCTGAGTTGAACTTCACGCGACGCCGAGACGGCAGAGTGAATGGGCGTCTCTGGATCGACACCAGCCAAAATGTGAGCAGCTTCGCTGCTCGTCCAAATCGGCTGTTGCAGCCAATGTCGTAGCACAGCAAGTTTGAAAGTGTGACGGCGTCGGACTGGGTCGTTTTTGCTGTGCATCACGATGAGGTTCGTCATTTATGTGGTTCTACTTGCAAAATAATGAAGTACCGCAACTCACGTCCCTGTTCTAAACGGAACGACGTCAGCGCCACCGTTGAGCGACACGGTAATGGAACCAGCGATCGCATTCGCAGCCTGGCGAAGCGGGTCTGTCGCCAGATGCGCATATCGCGCCGTCGTTTTTGGATCCGCGTGGCCCAGCAGGCCGCCGATCAACGGCAAGCCCAGTCCGCCGGCAGCGCCGAATGAGGCAAACGAGTGACGCAAATCGTGGAGGCGCAGCCCGGACAGATTGGCCTTCTGGGTAACGAGCCGCCACGGCTTCTTTAGGTCCGCTCGCGGCTTCTCTTCGGGCAGCCCTGCACTTTCCGAAGCAATCACGTATCGACCAATCCGGGGAAGGCTGACGAGGATGTCAACTGCTGGGTCGGCCAGCACAACGGTCTTCTTGCCCGTCTTGGAATCGGGAAGCAGAAGGATGCGGCGCTCGCGGTCGAAATGCGCCCATTCGAGATTGAGGACCTCGCGCAGCCGCATCCCTGTAAAAATCAGTAATCGGAGAGCGGCTGCCACATGCGGCGTGATGACGGTGCGGCGCTGCTTCGGAATATGTTTCGCATTCGGCTTGGTCTCGTCTACGGCCCATTCGATGCCAACGGTCTCAGCCTCTGTTATTGCTGCCCCCAGCCGCGCTAACTCCTCACGCGACAGAAAGCGCTCGCGGCCGACTTCCTCGAACTTCTCAATACGCATGACTGGATTGCGGTGGTCCTCAGGCACAAAACCCGTGTCGACCGCCCAGTTATAGATGGACGACAGGATCCTTACCGCCTGATTGGCGACGTACTTTCCCCCTCGGGTCGTGGTTTGAGACGCGCGCTTTTTGGCGGTGGGCTTCCTGGTTTGCGCGCCTTTCTCAGCGATGTCGCTGTGCAATCGCGCGACATCCTGGCGCGTGATGGCAACGGCACGCTTCGATCCAATGCGTGGATAAATGTGTGTCTCGAGTACCTGGCGATAGTGTGCCGCTGTGCTGGCTTTACGTTTGGCCAGGATGTGTCGTTTGAACCAAGCCTCCGCAACATCTTTCACAGTTTCGCCGGCGCGTTCCTCAGCGCGCTCTGCAGCAGGGTCGGCGCCCAGGCGAACACGTGCAAGCACATCCCTGGCTGCTGAGCGTGCCGCTTCCGGCGTCATCGTGTCATCGGCTGAGCCGAGGGTGAGACGGCGTTTCGCTGCTCCACGTCCGCCCGCGCCGGCGCGATATTCGCAGATCCATGAGGCTTTGCCAGACGGGAACACCCGCAAGCCAAAGCCGGCCAACTCGCTATCCCAATAGGTCACCGTCTTCGAGTCGGGAGTGATGGCTGCGACGGCGCGGCGCCCCAATTTTATGGTCGGCATTTGTTCTCTCCCCAAGGTCTTCGGCGCTTCGAGTCACCACCGAGTCGCCACCGTGCATTCAAATGGGAAGATACGCCGTCAAATCCAAGATGGAAATATGAAAAACAAATCAGATAGTTAATACCAGATCATGCAAGAGGGTGAGGGTCCATGAAAGGTCAGAATTGAAGCTACGAATCTGGGGGTCAGAGGTTCGAATCCTTTCGGGCGCACCATTTCCCACTTCAGCCAATGATCAAGCCGGTATTCTGAACGAATACGGCCTCGCCGCGCGCTGCCGACACGTCGGCGCAGGCGCCGATCAGGATGATGCGCGGTGCGCGACTGTGATTTCCGTGTCGCTGCGATCCATGCGCAGCCGAGGATCGACGGCTGCGCGTGGATTGCCCGCGAGGGTGTCCATGGGACTATTCGGTAGACGCGTGGAAGCTGACTACTTCTTCGGTTTGGGCGGCGTTGCGATATTTCCCTTCTGACTGGGCTGGGAGGCGTTCGGCTTCGGCGCCTGCTCCTTCTTCGACTTTCCCTTGCTTTCCTTCATCGACCTTTTCCCCGCTGATTGAGAAGCGAGCCCTCATCGGCTCGGCTGCCTCCGCAGTGTAGCAGAAACAGACTTCCGCCACGCGGTCATTTGTCCATGAAGGACATGCCCAATCAGCGGAGACGATCCGGTCCCGGATCGGGCAACGAACCTGCCGCCGTGGAACGGCTTTTCAAGCTGCCCGGGGCGTCAGATCCGGTCGCGCAGCGAAAACCAGGTCATCGCCAGGAACAGCAGCGGCGCGCGGACATGCCGGCCGCCCGGAAACGCCGGAATCCGTAGCGCTTCGAATTCGGCGAGCCGGTCCTGCTTGCCCGTCACCCGCTCGGCATAGAGCCGGCCGGCGAAATTCGCCAGCATCACGCCATGGCCGGAAAAGCCGCCGATGGTGGTGATGCCCGGCTCCAGGGTCCGGACATAGGGCAGCCGTTGCATCGTAATGCCGACGGTGCCACCCCAGGCATGGGTGAGGCGGACATCGGCCATCTGCGGATAGACTTCGGCGATCTGCTTGACGATGTGCCGCGCGATATCGCCGGTCGCCGACGTATAGGCTTCGCGGCCCCCGAACAGCAGCCGGCCGTCGCGGCTCTTGCGGAAATAGCGCACGACGAAGCGTGAATCGTTGCAGGCCTCGCCGCCCGGCAAAATGGCGTCGGGGGCGGCGAGCGGTTCGGTGGCCCCGATAAACGAGCCGATCGGCATCACATGGGCGTCGATCGCGCGATGCAGCCCCGTGCCGTAGGCGTTGGTCGCGATCAGCGCCCGCTCGGCGGTCACCGTGCCGGCGGCCGTCGTTGCCACGACCTTGCGGCCGCGGCGTTCCAGTCGCTCGACCTTGGTGCCCTCGAACAGCAGTGCTCCGGCATCGGCGGCGACGCGGGCGCTGCCGACGACCAGCTTCATCGGGTTGATGTGGCCGGTGCCGGTGTCGCGTATGCCGCCGAAATAGCGGCGCGAGCCCAGCCGTTCGGCGGTCTCATCGGCGTCCATATAGCGCATATGCGGGTAGTCGTAGCGGGTCGCCAGATCGTCGACCTCGGCGCGATAATCGTCGAGATAGCGGCGCTTGTGGACGACAGACAACTGGCCGGGGCGATAGTCGACGTCGATGCCGTTGTCCGCGACGAAGTTGACGAGATGCGCCTTTGCCGCTTCGGCCAGGTCGAACAGGGCCTTTGACCGTTCGAAACCGTAGGTCGCCTCGATCTCCGACGGCGCCAGCCGCTGGCCGGTGCCCATCTGGCCGCCATTGCGGCCGGAGGCTCCGCCGCCGAAGCGATGCGCCTCGAGAACGGCGACGCGCACGCCGCTCTGCGCCAGATGAACGGCTGCCGACAACCCGGTGAAGCCGCCGCCGACCACAACGACGTCGACGGCGAGGCTTTCCGACAGCGCCGGATAGCTCGGCCGTTCGACGCTGTCCTCGTACCATGAGCGACCCGGCGCAATCGGAGACTGATAGGCGTTCACGGTCAGACCTGAAGCAGCAGGAACTCGCGTTCCCAAGGGCTGATCACCTGCATGAACGTCTCGTGCTCGCCGCGCTTGATGCCGGCATAGGTGCCGACGAATTCGCGGCTGAACACCTCGTGGAAAGCCTCCTCCGCCTCGAAGGCGGCGACGGCTTCGAGAAGGCCGCGCGGCAGTGAGATGCCGCCGCCCTCGTTCACCGTGCGGTCCGTCGGCTCGTCGGGCCGAAGTCCCTTGACCATGCCGAGATAGCCGCAGGCGAGCGAGGCCGCGAGGGCGAGATAGGGATTGGCGTCGGAGGAGGGCAGCCGGTTTTCCACCCGCCGCCCGGCCGGGTCCGAGGTCGGGACTCGAAACGCCGTCGTGCGGTTGTCGTAGCCCCAGGCATTGTTGGTCGGCGCGCTCATGCCGTAGGTCAGGCGGCGGTAGGAATTGACGTAGGGCGCCATCATGATCAGCGCGCAGGGGACGTATTGCTGCATCCCGCCGATGAAGGAAAAGAACAGCTCCGATGCCGAGCCGTCCGCGTTCGAAAACACGTTGCGGCCGGTCGCGCGGTCGATCACCGACTGGTGGATGTGCATAGCGGAGCCCGGCTGACCCTGGATCGGCTTGGCCATGAAGGTGGCGTAGATGTCCTGGCCGAGCGCCGCCTCGCGGATGGTGCGCTTGAACATGAACACCTGATCGGCGAGCTCGAGCGGATCGCCATGGCGCAGATTGATCTCGAGCTGGGCGGCGCCCTCCTCGTGGATCAGCGTGTCGATCTCCAACCCCTGCGCGTCGGAGAAGTCGTAGATGTCGTCGATGAGCTCGTCGAATTCGTTGACGCCGGCGATGGAGTAGGACTGCCCGCTCTGGATCTGGCGGCCGGAGCGGCCGATCGGCGGCACCAGCGGATAGTCGGGGTCGACATTCTTGGAAACCAGGTAGAACTCGATTTCGGGTGCTACCACCGGCTTCCAGCCGCGCGCCTCGTAGAGCGCCATGACCCGTTTCAGCACGTTGCGCGGCGTATAGGCGACGGCCGCGCCGCTCTGGTCGACGAGATCGCAGATCACCTGCGCGGTCGGGTCGCTCTCCCAGGGAACCAGCGACAGCGTCGACAGATCCGGGACCAGCTTCAGGTCGCCGTCATTGGGCGAATAGCGAAACTCGCCACTCTCTTCCGGATATTCGCCGGAGATGGTGTGCATGAACAGGGCCGAGGGCAGGGCGAGCGAGGTGTTGGCGACGAATTTCTTCGCCGGCATCATCTTGCCGCGGGCAACCCCGGCGAGGTCGGGCGTGATGCATTCCAGATCGTCGATGCCGCGGGCGCGGAGCCAGTCGCCGGCCTCGGACATCGACGCAACCCCACGCTTGCTTTGCAGAAAGGCGGGGTGCTCGTCGGGCGCCAAATGCAGCGGACCGAGGTCGCGCTTGACCGGCATCTTCGGGCCGCGAATCGGACTGGCCTCGTTGCCGCCCGATTTGGCTTTCGTCTTGTGGCGATCGATGCGCGCGGGAACGCCGCTACGCGGTGGTTTTGTGCTGGAGGTATCGGCCATGCAGTCCTTCGGCGCCATGCGGCTGGGGCGTTCAGCATAACCTTGCGGCGCAGACGTGGGAAGGTGCGCGACGGACCGACCATCGCGGGCGGCAAGGCCCGCGGCGGTCGCCTTGTCAGTCCGTGCCCATCGACCGCATCTAGAACCGCGTGGAAATCTTCACGCCGAATCCGTAGGTCCACTCCTCCTGCAGCCTGATCTCGGTCGGCACAGCCTGGAAATTGCCGGGAGAGACCTGGACCGTGTCGCGGCGGAACAGTTCCGTATCGCGGAATTTTCCGTAATCGGCATTGCCCGTCAGCGCCAGCCGAACCGGACCGTTTTCGACGCCGATACTGCCCGACAGCGAACCATAAGTCAGCGTTTCGTCGGTCTCGACCGCGATGTGCTGTTTCACGTTGGCCAGTCCGGTGGCGAAAAGACTGTCGCGCAGATCCGCGTTCACGAAAGAGGGGCCGATGCGTCCGCCGAAGTCGTAGGTCACCCGAATCGGATCGAGATTCACCGCGCCGTTGACCACGATTCCCGCGTAGGGGGTAAAGGCATGCTCCTCGATCGTACTGTAGTATTGGACCATCGTCCGGGGATTGGGAAAGATCGGCGTCCTGAATTTCGCCGAATGGCCGATCTCGGTATCCGTATAGCTGTAGTGGAGTCCGGCGACGAAACTGAAGGCCAGCGCGTCCGGGTCGCCGGGCAGCCCCTTGCCGAAGGTCGCGAAGGGATTGAAGACGGCTTCCAGCTTCGTTCCCCACTGGGTGACCCCGATCTCGGCGCGGGACTTGTAGTCCGTCGGCCAGCCGACGAAGAAGCCGGGATTTTCACCCACCCCAGGCACGCCGAAATTGGCAAGCCGGACCCGCTCGTTTCCGGTAAACGAGGCGCGCCCTTCGACGTCGATGATTTCGGCTTCGAGAACCAAGCTGTGTAGGACGGAGCGACCCAATCCACCGAAGGCATCGCCGAATAAGGGACCGAGGTCGATCCCCGCGGCCGCGCGCATGCCATTCGTGTCGACCTCAAAGGATTCGAGCGGGTTTCGCAGCGTTCCCGTCGGAAACTCGAAGGCAAATCCATTCACGGTGATGCTTGGCCCCTCGACATAGCCGATGTCGAAATATGTGAAGATCTCGTTGGTGTCCGCATCGAAGCCGCTGAAATGATGGGCGAAGGCCGGCTCAGCTGCCAGAATTCCTGCCAACACCGTCGTTGCCGCCAATGCGTAGGTTGGGTTTTTTGCCATAATCTTCGTGCCCCTCACTCGCCGCTTCCTCATCGGATTCCCCTGCGGCATGAATTGCAGGTTGTCGGCGTATAGCGAGCCAAGCAACAGAATTATCCGTCCAGACGGCCGCCTTTCCATTGCAGTTGCTCCTATGCAACAGGATTACTGTGCGGCTATTATTATAAGATTGTTTTATAAATGCGTGGATGCGTCACGGTTGTTTTTCGTTCCCAGCCGTTGACGTTGAGAGGGAAACGGTACGCTGGAATTTGTGGCCCGCAGTGCGTGGAATGTCGGCGACGGGTGTGGCGAAAATGGTCACGTCGGGAAACAGGTCGCGACGCGCCAACTCCTGTAGCCCTGCCGTGTCGACTTCGGCGCCAGCGTCGGCGGGAATGAAGATCAGCTCGACGCGAGTGGGAGAATGCTGGACGAGTTGGAATTGCCGATAGGGCACGCAGGCGCGCAATGTGCCGGTATGGAGATTGGCGAAACGCGTGCTGCCATCGCTGAAACGGAACAGATCGCGCGAGCGGCCGCCGATGGCGCTCAGCCGAGGCAGGGTGCGCCCGCACGCACAGCGCCCCTTCGCCATCCTCCCGTGATCGCCGATCCGATAGCGGATCAGCGGCATCACCGTGTTGTAGATCGGCGTCACCAGCACGTCGCCCATCTCGCCAGCCGGCAGAGGACGGCCGCGATCGTCGACGATCTCGACGAGTAGGGTTTCCGACGGGATATGGTAGTCGCCCGAAGCGGGGCATTCGATCGCGATGAAACCGATCTCCTGCGCTGAATAGGCATCGACGACCTTGGCCGCGAAGCCGGCCTCGATCGTCGCGCGCTGATCGCGCGACAGCGCCTCGCCATAGGTCAGGACCGTTTCGATGCCGAGCGACGGGCCGGCGTCGCCGAGCGTCGCCGCGATTTCGGCCGCGATGCTCGGATAGGCCGAGAGATAGGCGGGGCGGCGGCGGCGGAGCCAGTCGATCTGTTCGGAGATCGGCGTGGCGACCGCCAGGATGTGCTGCGGCCCCTTGGGGGCGGAAAGCGCCCATCCATGGGTCAGCCGACCGTCAGGATAGGCTGCGGCCTTGTCCGTCGTATGGCAGATCAGCGCGAGGGGCTTGCGCGGATCGAGGTTGTGCCAGCGCAGCATGCGTTCGTTCAGGCAGGCGGAGACGAGTTGGGCCAGCCGGGTCTTGGCGACCAGCAGCGGCTGGCCGCTGGTGCCGGAGGTGGTGCTCCAAGACAGCGGCTTCAGGTGCTCGGGCACCCGCTGCGACATGAAATGCTCCTTGTCGTTGCCGAGGAGTTCGTCACGGGTGAGGACGGGAAGCTCCGACCAGCGCTCGAAGCGGACGCTGTCCCCGGCAAAGACGCGATCGAGGCGGGTGGCATAACCGGGAACGTCGCGGCGTGCCTGGGCCAGCATCGCGGCGAGAAGCGATTGCTGATGCTGGCGCAATTGGCTGGGCGCCATGCGCTCGCAGCGGGCCATCAGCGCCATGAATTCGGCGATCGGTCCGGTCATGACACCGGAGCGTGGCACGCCAGCCGCTGGCCCTGGGATTCAGCCATCCGGCGCGGCTGAGCAAACAGGCGCGTCCGTATCGTGTCGGGCATCCGGTCCTCCGCCACGGTTTGTGGGCCACGAAGCATAGCCGGCCGGTCGAGGAGAGAAAAGGAGATGGGGTCAGGCAGGCGATTCCGGGCCGCGATCGCGCCGCGGCCCGGTCTCACTCATGACGGAGGAACCGTCTGACCTCAACCTTCGGTCTTGACCACCACCGGGATCAGGAGATCGCCCCAATTGCCGTTGCCGGAGTGGTGGCGGGCGGAGCGGACCAACTCGACCGACACGCCGGATTCGACCGCCTTCATCACCGACTGATTCAGCCGGTGCAGATCGTTGGCCAGCATCCGGATCGCCGTCTGCTGGGCGTCGTCCATGGCCGACGACTGCTCCTCGGCGCGCTCCTTGACGCGGGTCCGCGGGCGTTCCTGGTCGTTTGCAACTGCGCTCATCGTTCTTCTCCAAGGTTCGGCGGGTTGCCGGTCAGGCGGGCCAGCCTTCGATGATCCAAGCTTCTGGGTGGAGGGGGCCGGATGCCGGCGACGGCGATCCGGCCCGTCTGGCGTTTATTCCGCGGCTTCGCGGACCGGCGTCTGCGGCTTGAACTGGTCGCTCTCGGTCGACTCGCCCATTGCGGTCGTCGAGGACAGTCCGCCGCTGATCGCCATCGACACGGCGTCGAAATAGCCGGTGCCGACCTCGCGCTGGTGTTTGGTGGCGGTATAGCCGTCGGCCTCCGATGCGAATTCGGCCTCCTGCAGCTCCGAATAGGCCGCCATCTGCCGATCCTTGTAGCCGCGGGCGAGTTCGAACATGCCGTGGTTCAGCTGATGGAAGCCGGCCAGCGTGATGAACTGGAACTTGTAGCCCATCGCCCCGAGTTCGCGCTGGAACTTGGCGATCGTGGCGTCGTCGAGGTGCTTCTTCCAGTTGAAGGAGGGCGAGCAATTATAGGCCAGCATCTGGTTCGGATGCTCTTTCTTCACCGCTTCGGCGAAGCGCCGGGCCTGATCGAGATCGGGCTTGGACGTCTCGCACCAGATCAGGTCGGAATAGTCCGCATAGGCGATGGCGCGGGCGATGCAGGGCTCGAGCCCATTCTTCACCCGATAAAAGCCCTCAGCCGTGCGGCCGGCGTCGTAATCGACGAACATCCGGTCGCGCTCATCGATGTCGGAGGTGAGAAGCTTGGCGGCCTCGGCGTCGGTGCGGGCGATGACCAGCGAGGGCACGCCCATGACGTCGGCGGCAAGGCGCGCGGCGGAGAGGTTACGAATATGCGCCTTGGTCGGGATCAGCACCTTGCCGCCGAGATGGCCGCACTTCTTTTCCGAGGCGAGTTGGTCCTCGTAGTGGACGCCGGCGGCACCCGCCTCGATGAAGGCCTTCATGATCTCGAAGGCGTTGAGCGGGCCGCCGAAGCCAGCTTCCGCGTCGGCGACGATCGGCGCGAACCAGGTGTCGACCGACATCTCGCCTTCGGCGTGCTCGATCTGGTCGGCGCGTTGCAGGGTGCGGTTGATGCGTCGGCAAAGTTCCGGCGCGGCGTTGGCTGGATAGAGCGACTGATCGGGATACATGGAGGAGGCGGTGTTGGAATCGGCTGCGACCTGCCAGCCCGAGAGATAGATCGCCTTGAGACCGGCGCGCACCTGCTGCATTGCCTGGTTGCCGGTCATGGCGCCGAGCGAATTGACGAAGTCATCCGAATGGATCAGCTGCCAGAGCCGGTTGGCGCCATTCTCGGCGAGCGTATACTTGATCTGCACCGACCCGCGCAGGCGCTGCACGTCCTCGACCGAGTAATCCCGCGTGATGTTGTCGAAGCGGCCTTCCGGCGCGGACGGAACGAGATTGTAAAAATCAGTCATTGCGAGTGTCCTCTTTGCTCGATCGCTGCTGGTAGAGATATTTTACATGATCTTGACAGCATCTGACGAGTGAGATCGCACCGCACCAAAGCCTTGTCTACAAGCATCTCAACGGGGTGAACGCAATTCGGGTCGTCTTGTCGCAGCTTTCACAATATGCATTTGTAAATATGTAAATCGTGTAATACTGTTTTAAGGGTGAGCTCGGTGCCTCCAGTGCGGCCCGGATTTCTGTGTCCGCCGCGCAACGGGGCCTCGGAATTGCGCCTCTTCTGCACCTAAGGTCCTCGACCGCCACACAAATTCGCCACGGATTCCATGAATCTCAATCTTTTCCTGCGATCCTCCAACTCTGTCACGAGACACGGTCGATCGACCGATGGAGCGGAAAATGAATACGGTTTCGGTGTTGGTGCGTTACGTCGAGGTGGTTCGCGGCTTGCTGCGGCCGACCTATCATCCCGAGCGCTATTACATGCGCGGTCCCGGCCCAGCCTGCGTCAAGCGTATGGGCGGCGGAGGCCTGCGGACCGGCGGCTGAGCCGCGCGCGGCGTTGGCGATCCCCGCAAGGCGGATACCATAGGATCGCCGGCGCGCGTGCCGCGCCGGCTGTCGACGGCCGCCGCTGATGGCGGAGAACAAGATTTTCGCCGGGCCACGCATCCGGCGCATTCGCAACGGGCTCGGCCTGACCCAGACGGCGATGGCTGAAGGGCTCGGCATTTCGCCGTCCTATCTCAACCTCATCGAACGCAACCAGCGGCCGCTGACGGTGCAGCTCATCCTGCGCCTGTCGGGATCCTACGACATCGACCTGAGCGATCTGCAGAGCGGTGAATCGCGGGGTTCGGTCAACGAATTGAAGGCGGTCTTCTCCGATCCGCTGCTGGCGGGGGAATTGCCCGGCGAACAGGAGCTTCTGGAGATCGCCGACGCGGCTCCGAACGCCGCCGCCGGCATCGTCAAGCTGCATCGGGCCTACCGCGAGCAGCAGGGACGCCTCACCGATCTGTCCGAGCTTTTGGCGCGCGAGGGCCGCGAGACGCGGCTTTCCGGCACGCGGCTGCCGATCGACGAGGTGCGCGAGGTCTTCGAAACCCGGCCGAACTATTTGGCGGCGATCGAGACCGCGGCGGAAGGCTTTCATCAGGCTCTCGCCCCCGGTGACGATCTGATGGCCGCGTTGAAAGCGTGGATGCGCAAGGAGCACGACGTCGCCGTGCGCGTCCTGCCGGTGCAGACCATGCCGAACTGGCGCCGCCGCTTCGATCGCCATTCTCGTCGGCTGTTCCTCTCCGAGCGGCTGGCGCCGGCCGACCGCATTCGCGAGACCGCCCTGGAGGCCTGTCAGCTCGCGTTTGGCGACGTCATCGCCCCCGAGACCGAGACCTTCGGCTTTTCCAGCGACGAGGCCCGGCGGCTCGGCCGTTTCGAGCTTTTGCGCTATGCCGCGCACGCGTTGATGATGCCCTATGGCGCCTTTCAGTCCGCGGCCGAGCGCGCGGCCTACGACATCGACGTCCTGCGCGGGCGCTTCCAGGTCTCGTTCGAGCAGGCGGCGAACCGGCTGACCATGTTGCAGCGGCAGGGGGCGCCGGGGGTGCCCTTCTTCATGCTGGAGGTCGACAATGCCGGCAATCGCTTCCGCCGCGCCGGCGCGCGCGGCTTTCCGGTCCAGCGTTTCGGCGGCGGCTGTCCCAAGCTACCGATCCATGCCGCTTTCGCCCAGCCGGGGCAAATCCTGGTCGAGACCGCCGAGATGCCGGACGGGGCCGAGTTCTTGCTGTTCGCGCGGACCCTGGAAGGTCTGCAGGCGGGTTTCGAGGAACGCCCCCGGCGGACCGCGATCCTGATCGGCTGCGACATCGGCTTCAAGGACGAGACGGTCTATGGCCGCCATCTCGGCTCGAAATCGGTGGCAACCAAGATCGGGCCGGCGTGCCGCCTGTGCGAGCGGCAAGGTTGTCTTGCCCGCGCCGAGCCGCCGCTGACCCGGCCGCTCGGTCTCGACGAGATGGTCACCGGGCTCAGCGCGTTTGATTTTCAGTAGCAACTGCCCAAATTCTTGCGAGCCACGTCGGGCGGTCACACGATCGTCACATGGCTTGTCGAAGTCGGCCGCCGGAACCAGAAACGCGGCCCTGGCCGATGAATGCAAAGCAGGAACCGATGGACAAGAGCGTCAGCCAGCAGCAACAGAAGACCGAAGGGCTCGAGGACACGATGGGAGGGGACGGGTTCGTCGCCCGATCGGTCCAGCGCCTCGTCGACGGCGCGGAAAAGCTCAACCTCAAGCATTCGGCGGTCGGCAACCCGCCGGTGTTTCCCACCGACGATTTTCCCTGGGCCAGGGAGGTCGAGGCGGAGTGGCGGCTGATCCGCGCCGAACTCGACAAGATCCTGGTGCGCAAGGGCGAGCTTCCCGCCTTCCACGAAATCTCGTCCGAGGTGCGTTCGATCTCGTCGGACCAGAACTGGAAGACGTTCTTCCTGTGCGGGTACGGCATCAAGTCGCAGGAGGCGATCCGGCAATGTCCGGAGACTTGGCGCATCCTTCAAAATATCCCGGGGCTCAAATCGGCGATGTTCTCGATCTTCGAGCCCGGCAAGCATTTGCCGCCGCATCGTGGACCCTACAACGGTGTGCTGCGCTTCCATCTGGGATTGATCGTGCCGGACGCGCCCGACAAGGTCGGTATCCGTATCGACGATCAGACACGCCACTGGCGCGAGGGCGAGGCGCTGATCTTTGACGACGCCTATGAGCACGAGGCCTGGAACCATTCCGATCAGGTGCGGGTGGTGCTGTTCGTCGATTTCGAGAAACCGACGCGCTTTCCGGCCAATCTGACTAACAAGGCGGTTTTGAACATGGCGGTGTTCACACCGTTCATCCGCGAGGGCTACAAGGCACACAAGGCCTGGGAAAAGCTGTTCTACGGCGAGGGTCAGAAACACCGATAATGAACCATCCGCAAACTTCAGGTGGTCTCCAGTCGGCGTCGACGTGTAGAGGAGATTTCGAAGGGCTCCGGATCGAATGACGGAAGGCGACAGGGAGCGGCTGAAACTCACGGCCAACTTTCTGAACATACTGGCTGCAGGCACCGTCATCACGGGCGGCGTTGCGCCGCTCATCGCGGCGATCTTTCAAACGGCGGCGGTCGGCTTGTCCGAGGCTTTCTTCGCCTCGCTCATTTGCTTGGTCATCGGTTACCTCCTACATTCGGCGGGACGATCACTCTTGAGGAGGCTCGATCGATGACGAATTTCGAGCTGTTCGCTTATTTCGGCGCGCCGGCCCTCATGCTGGGCACCGCTCTCGTGCTCGCCTGGTACGCTAAGCATCACGCTTGAGCTGCGGGTTGTCGCTGGTTCGAACCGTTCGGCGCGATTTCCCCCATGCGAAGGAGCGCGGCGTGATTGTCATGAGCATATGAGTCCTGCCTGGCGGCCCATGAGCGCGAACGATCTGGCCAATGTCGTCGCGCTGGCCGAGCGCGTCCACCCCGATCTGCCTGAGGACGCGGCCGTATTCCATGACCGCCTGCGGCTTTTCCCGCGTGGATGCCTGGTTCTCGCCGACGGGGCGCAGGGTCCGATTGCCGGTTATGCCGTCGGTCATCCCTGGCTGGACGGTCCGCCGCCGAAGCTCGACAGCGTTCTCGGCGTCTTGCCCGAGCCGGGCGCCTGCTTCTATATCCATGATGTCGTCGTCGCGCCGGAAGCCCGCAAAACCGGCCATTCGCGCGTTGTCGTGGAACAGCTTCTCGAACTTGCCGCCTCCTATCGCTGCGCGACCTTGGTGTCCGTCTATGGCACCGTGCCGTTCTGGTCGCGTTTCGGCTTTCGTGATGCCAGCGAGACGCTGCCACCCGGCGCCCTCGGCGCCTATGGGGCGGATGCGCGGTTCATGATGCGAGCGAGGCGATAATAGCTGCCCCGCAATTCTTCCGCTGCTCCCGATGCAAGCCTCTAGGAATCGGCTCGCCGATGTTCTTAACTCTCGATCAGGATGCGAACCGGGTCCTGCCGACGGCATGACCGGTCTTTCAATTCGGATAGGGAGTCGGACCAGATGAGACGAACCATCGCAGTGATCGGAGCGACCGTGCTTGCCATGGGCGCCGCCGGAATCGGCGCGGCCTCCGCACAGGAGGAAAAGGTCGTCAACGTCTACAATTGGTCGGACTATATCGACGATTCGATTCTCGAAGAGTTCACCAAGGAGACCGGGATCAAGGTCGTCTACGACGTCTATGATTCCAACGACATTCTCGACACCAAACTGTTCGCCGGCGGCAGCGGCTATGACGTCGTGGTGCCATCGACCGAGTTTCTGGTGCGCCAGATCGAGGCCGGGTTGATGCAGCCGCTCGACAAGTCGAAGCTGAACAATCTCGGCAATATGTGGGATGTCATTTCCGAACGCGTTGCCGAGTATGACAAGGTAAACGATTATTCAGTTAATTACATGTGGGGGACTACGGGAATCGGGTATAACCAAAAAATGGTTGATGAACGCCTTCCGAACGCGCCGACCGACTCTTGGGGCCTGATCTTCGACCCGCAATATGCCGCGAAGCTTGCCGATTGCGGCATCATGATGCTGGACGGGGCGACCGAAGTGATCCCGGCCGCCCTGAACTATCTCGGCCTCGATCCGGATTCGACCAAGCCCGAGGATATTCAGGCTGCCGAAGACGCACTGCTCAAGGTCCGTCCTTATGTGCGCAAATTCCATTCCTCGGAATATATCAACGCCTTGGCTAACGGCGATATTTGCGTGGCCTACGGCTATTCCGGCGACATCTTCCAGGCGCGGGACCGGGCGGCGGAAGCCGGGCAGGGGGTCGAGATCAAGTATTCGATCCCGAAGGAGGGCGCCCGCATGTGGTTCGACCAGCTGGCGATTCCGGCCGACGCGCCGCATCCCGTCAACGCCCACATCTTCATCAACTATCTGATGCGGCCCGAAGTGATCGCCAAGGCGACGAATTACGTCGTCTACGCCAATGGCAACAAGGCTAGTCAGGAGTTCGTCGATCCGGCCATTCTGAACGACAAGGCCGTCTATCCCGACGACGACACCCTGGCCAAGCTCTATACAAAGGAGGCCTACGACGCGGGGACCCAGCGTCTGGTCAATCGCGCGTTCACGACGGTCACCACCGGTCAGTGATAATGGCCGCTCCCGGCGCTCGCCGCCGGGGGCACATGAGGCTTTGGTTCGGACGGTGATGGCGAGCGCGCAAAAATCCCTTGGCAATATTCGCCGCAGCTTCGAGCCCTGGAACGAGCCGTCCGCAACGCCGCTGATCGAGTTCGACGGCGTCACCAAGCGGTTCGGCGAATTCAAGGCGGTCGACGATCTCTCGCTGACGATCTACCGGCGCGAATTCCACGCGCTGCTCGGGCCATCCGGCTGCGGCAAGTCGACGCTCCTGCGGATCATGGCGGGCTTCGAGGAACCGAGCCAGGGCGATGTCCGCCTCGACGGCCAGAGCCTCATCGGCATGCCGCCGCACCGCCGGCCGGTGAACATGATGTTCCAGAGCTATGCGCTGTTTCCGCATATGGACGTCGCCGCCAACATCGCCTTTGGCCTGAAACAGGACGGCATGGCGAAGTCGGAGCGGGACGACCGCGTCGCCGAGATGCTGAAGCTGGTCAAGCTCGACGGCTTTGCCGGCCGCAAGCCGCAGCAGCTTTCGGGTGGCCAGCAGCAGCGGGTGGCGCTGGCCCGCTCGCTGGCCAAGCGGCCGAAGGTGCTCCTGCTCGACGAGCCGCTCGGCGCGCTCGACAAGAAGCTGCGCGAGGAGACCCAGTTCGAGCTGATGGACCTTCAGCAGGAGATGCATCTGACCTTCCTGATCGTTACTCACGATCAGGAGGAGGCGATGACCATGGCCGACCGCATTTCCGTGATGCGCGACGGCAAGATCGTGCAGGTCGCAACGCCCGAGATCATCTACGAGGCGCCGGCGACACGCTACGTCGCCGATTTCATTGGCAGCGTGAACATCATGGAAGGCGAGGTCGAGCATAGCCGCAACGGGTTGACCCGCATCGCAGCGAAGACCGGTGCGACGATCGAAGCCGAAAGCAGCCTCGACGTGACACCCGGCGAGATGGTCTATTTCGCGATCCGGCCGGAAAAGCTTCGCCTGTCCCGTCATGCGCCGGCCGACCGGAGCCTCAATGCCCTTCGCGGCGAGGTCTGGGACATCGCTTATCTCGGCGACATGACCCTGTTCAACGTCAAGCTGGCAAGCGGCGACATCGTCCGCACCGCGACGCTCAACGCGGCGCGCGGCTCGGACGAGCCGATCGGCTATGACGAGGAGGTGTGGCTCACCTTTCCGGCCGACGCCGGCATCGTGCTGGGCAATTAGAGCGATGGCGGCCGAGGCAGCACCCGCGACGAAGCCGTTTCCGAAGAAGACCGGCCGGCTCTACCGCAAGCTGGTCATCGGCCTCCCGTTTCTCTGGCTGCTGGTCTTCTTCCTGGCGCCGTTCTTCATCGTCTTCAAGATTTCGCTGTCGCAGATCGCGCTGGCGCAGCCGCCCTATCTGCCGGCCTTTCCACTGGAAAGCTTGCCCGAATTCTGGAGCAATCTAAGACAGTTCTCGCTGGACAATTACCGGTGGCTGGCCGGCGATCCGCTCTACATCAATTCCTATCTGTCCAGCCTGAGGATCGCCGCCATCGCGACCGCCGTCACGTTGCTGGTCGGTTATCCGCTCGCTTACGGCATGGCGAAGGCGCCACGCGGCCTGCGGCCAATCCTGGTGCTGTTGACGATCCTGCCGTTCTGGACGAGCTTCCTGATCCGGGTCTACGCCTGGATCGGCATCCTGAAGACCGACGGGCTGCTCAACCAGTTCCTGATGTGGCTCGGCCTGATCTCCTCGCCGCTGGTGATCATGAACACCAACCTCGCCGTCTATATCGGCATCGTCTATTCCTACCTGCCGTTCATGGTGCTGCCGATCTATGCCTCGCTGGAGCGTATGGATCATCGCCTGGTCGAGGCGGCCAACGATCTCGGCTGTCCGCCGGTCAAGGCGTTCTGGGCGATCACCTTTCCACTGTCGCGACCGGGCGTCATCGCCGGCATCATGCTGGTGTTCATTCCGGCCGTCGGCGAGTTCGTCATCCCGGACCTTCTCGGCGGCTCGCGCACGCTGATGATCGGCAAGACCTTGTGGAACGAGTTCTTCTCCAACCGCGACTGGCCGGTGTCCTCGGCGGTGGCGATCCTTCTCTTGCTCGCCCTGGTGCTGCCGATCGTCTGGTTTCAGCGGGCGCAGGCAAAAGCCACCGGGAACGCCTGATGTCGAAGAGCTGGAGCCCGTTCAATATCGTCTCGGTGGTGCTCGGCTTCGCGTTCCTCTATCTGCCGATCGTCCTCTTGATCATCTACTCCTTCAACGCCTCGCGGCTGGTCACGGTCTGGGCAGGCTTCTCGACCGTCTGGTACCGGGAATTGTGGAACGATCAGGCGCTCCTCGACGCCGCCTGGGTCACCATCCGGGTGGCGTTGCTGTCGGCGAGCCTGGCGACGATCCTCGGCACCCTCGCGGCGACGGCGCTGGTGCGGTTCTTCGATTTTCGCGGCCGGCTGCTGTTCACCGGCATGGTCTATGCGCCGCTGGTGATGCCGGAGGTGATCACCGGACTTTCGCTACTACTGTTGTTCGTGGCGCTCGATTTCGACCGGGGCTTTTGGACCGTGACGATCGCCCATGTCACCTTTTCCATGTGCTTCGTCGCCGTGGTCGTCCAGTCGCGGCTGGTGACCTTCGACCGCAGCCTTGAGGAAGCGGCGCAGGATCTCGGCTGCCCGCCCTGGAAGGCGTTCTTCCTGATCACCCTGCCGGTGATCTGGCCGGCCGTCGCCGCCGGCTGGATGCTCGCCTTCACGCTGTCGCTGGACGATCTGGTCATTGCCAGCTTCACCTCGGGACCCGGCGCCACGACCCTGCCGATGAAGATCTACAGCCAGGTCCGTCTCGGCGTCACGCCGAAAATCAACGCCGTCAGCACGCTCCTCGTCGCGGTCGTTGCCGTGGGCGTCATCGCCGCCGCGCTGGTCACCAAACGCCGCGAGGTACGCAGACGCCGGGACGAGCGTTTGGCCGCGGGCGGCTGATGTTGGTCAGTCGGCGCAGTCGCAGGCTTTCGCATGGGCGGCTTCGATCTCGCTAAGCGTCGCTTCGATCGCCGCGAGCATCGGGTCGCCGCCGGTCGGACGGTGGGCGAGATAGTCGAGCGCCTCGATCTCGGCGAACGCCGCGAGGAGCGCGCGCCGGACCAGCGGGTCGCCGATCGCGGCCTGCTTGCCGACAACCAGGGATTTCAACGCGGCCAGCCGTGCCAGCACCGGGCGCGCGCGGGCGTCTTCAGCATCGCGCTTTTCGCCGACGGAGCCGGTTGCCGCCACGTCGCGTTTTGGCGGGCTCGTGAATCCGCCGGCCCGTGCAGCGGCGACAAGGCCGTCGAGCGCGGCGAGTCGGTCGCGGTCGCTCGCCAGCGGCGTTACCTCGGCCATCGCGAGCGGCGGCAGATCGGGATCGATCTCCGGCCCGTAAACCCGCTTCCTGATCGAATGGGCGGCCGGGGTGAGGAACGCCGCCATACGCTCGGCGCCCTTGGAGGGGCGAAGCCCGGCAATGAGGTCGTCGCCTCTCGCCGTTGGAGCGAAACGTGGCACCGGCACCGGCAGCATCGCCGCGTAAGCCTGGCGGATCGCGCGCCGGGCCGCCTCGCGCTGAATTGTCAGGGACTCGGCCGGTTCCGCCGGCACGGAGGCGACGCGGCTCGCATAGCTCCGCACCGTGGCGAGATAGTCGGGCACGCCGCCGCACAGATAGGGGGATTCGTCCTGGGTGAGATATTCGCCGAGCTCGGTCACGATCCGATCGGCGATCCACCGCTTGTCGGAACTGGCGAGCCAGGTGGCGCGGCCGCGGGCGCGGGCCTGGGCGGTGGCCTGCCGCAGCGCCGCCATCTCATCTGAGTTGCGGGGCCGGGAAAGTGGCGCGAAAATCAACGCCCCGGCCAAGTTGTCGTCGCCCTTGAAAGCGATCGTGCGGGCCGCCTTGATCTTCGGGTATTCGGATTGTCCGATCGCGACGAGCGCTGCGTGATAGCGGCCGACGCATGCGCTCGGATCCGCGCTTGCCTCGGCCGTTGGCGGTGCGGCGAACGCCCACCCGCTCGCCGTCAGCACAACCGCTCCGGCGAGCACAACCGCTCCGGCGAGCATCGGCGCGATCCGGCGGCGGGCGCAGTAGAGGGCGTCGGCGAGGGATTTACCTGACATGCGACGTTTTCGATCCGATTGTCGGACGCCGGCCGCAACCTCGATCGATCTTCCGGTCATCACGTTCGATACGTGTCAGACCGGATCGTCAGCCTATTGCGTCGTCACGTCCGGGTTGGGCCACTTGCCGTCGATGGTGAACGCAATCGGTTTCGATGTGGTGAACGCGGCTTGGGAGGAGGCGGTCTTGGCCGCCTGGGAATCATAGCGCCCCCGGATGGTGACCTCGCCATCGATGACCGACAGGCCTCCGGAGGCCGCAAGGACGCCGTTGCTGCTTTCGATCGTCATGCCGTTCAACCGGACGTTGGCGCCGGCTGTTGCGATGTTTGCCTCAAGTGCCGTGTAGGGAACCGTGGTCCCGGTCAAACCGTCGGCGAGTGGCCGCGTCCCGGACGATGCGAAAGCCTTGGGAGAAAACCCGCGAATAGTCCCGTCGCGCGACGCAAATTCGGCCTCGACACGGGCTCCGGCAAGAATGGATGCCCAGTCGAGGAAGGGGGATGTCACCTTGGCGGAGAAGCTGGAGCGCCCGGTCATGGCGAGCGCTTCGACCTTCAAGGCCTTCAGCAAGCTGGCGGTATCCACCCCGGTGGCGGAAAGATGACCTGTCGCTGAGGGCGTCGCCGGATTGGCGTCGAAGACGAGGTTGGCCTGGCTGCGGCCGCCGAAGACGGCCGCGTCGCCGATGTCGAGTTCGGCCCGACCCTCACCGAGCCTGACGACCGCCGCGACATCGGTCAGCGGCACAGGACCCACATTCGCCTGCGCGGCCGACAGACGGATGTCGAGCTTCACTGCCTTGGCGAATGCGATGTCGATCGGCCGTTTGAGGTCGAAGGGATCGTCCGGCAGCGGCAGGACCGCACGGGCAAACGGGCTGAAGTCGAGGCTCGCAAAGGCCAGTGTGCCACCGACGACAGGCGTCGCCGAGGCGAAACTCGCCTCCAGCGCGCCATGCCCCTGGCTGCCGGCAATCGATATGTCGGCCTGCTGCAGATTGGCCTGGAGGCCGGCGAGCAGCAAGTCGCCGTTCAGCGAAAACGGCCCGACATCCGGTATCCGCAGGTCGGGGTCGGCAAACCACCCGATGCCGCTGCGCAGCGAAGCGGCGGTCAGCTTGATCTTGCCGTTGATCGTGGCGTTGCTGTCGAGGCTCGCGGTTCCGTCGAAGTTCGCGGACAAGGGCGGCGAGGCCAGGTTGATGTCGACGTCGCTCGATCCGCCGGCCATGAGCGCGTCCGGGGCGCCGATATCGATATCAACATCCGCCGGCTGCCCGTTCCACAGGAACGAACCGGACAGGCGCAGCGCGGCCCCAGCGGACGCGCGAGCCACGATCAGGTCGATATCGCTGACGTCTCCGCCGGGCATCCGCGGATGGGGGCGGACGATCCCGTCGCGGATTTCGATGCGTCGCAAACCCTCGATCCGACCGAGGAGCATCTTGGCGAGTTGCCGCGGCTTGGGGTCGCTTTGTGACCGCGCCGCGTCAGCATTCGGCCGGTCTGCCACCAATTTGATGTCGGGCCGGATCAGCACCAGACGCGAGATGTTCGCCGTCCCGGTCAACGCACTCATGGGGTCGAGCTCGGCGACGATCTGGCCGATGGTGAGCGAACCCGCGCTTCCGATGCGCACGCGGTCCAGAACAACCCGGGTTCTGGGAAGCAGCGAGAACGCAATGTCACCCTCGATGGTGACGGGTTCGCCGGTCATGCGTTCCAGCCGGTCAACGACGGCTTGCCGCGCTACGTCTGAACCCAGTGCAAGGCCGGGAAGCGTGGTCGCAAGCGCGATCAGGACAAGGAGGACCGCGATCGCGGCCGCAATACGCGAAAGGCGCTTGAACCGTGGTCTTTCGCCCGAGGGTTCGGGGCGCGATTCGAGCCGGTCCCGGGGAGAAATGCGCGTCACGAAGCTTCCTTCTTCAATTCTGTCCGTTCTAGACCCCGGCGCGGCGCAAAGCCAAGGCCGCCGCGGTCGCTGTCCCTCGGGCGAAGGATGACATCGCGCCGATCGTTGCCATCAAGGAAGCGCTATGGCACCAGCATGGGCGGTCATGAAGAGGATAGACGATGGGCGGCAAACTGCTCTGGACACCCGGCGAAGCGCGCGTCGCGCGCCATCCGATGACGGCGTTCGCGGTCATGGCCGGCGAGCGCGAGGGCCGCGAATTCGCCGACTACGAGGCACTGCATCAATGGTCTGTGGACAACAGGCCGGCGTTCTGGGAGGCGGTCTGGGACTTTTGCGGCGTCGTCGGCGATCGGGGAGACACCATCCTCGCCGAGGGTGATTCGATGCCCCAGGATCGCTTCTTCCCGGACGCGCGGCTGAACTTCGCCGAGAACCTCCTGAGGCGGCCGCAATCCGGCGACGCCATCGTGTTTCGCGGCGAGGACAAGGTGCAGCGGCGCGTGAGCTGGGGCGAGTTCACCGACCTCGTCTCGCGCCTCGCCCAGGCCTTTCGCGCCGAGGGCGTCGTTGCGGGCGACCGGATCGCGGCGATGATGCCGAACATGCCGGAAACCATCGCGGCCATGCTCGCCTGTGCGTCGATCGGTGCTGTGTGGTCGTCCTGCTCGCCCGATTTCGGCGAACGCGGCGTGCTCGATCGCTTCGGCCAGATCGAGCCGAAACTGTTCATGACGGTCGACGGCTATTACTATGCCGGCAAGGCCATCAAGATCGCCGACAAGCTCGGCCCGATCACCGCGGAACTGCGGCCTTTGCGAACCGTCGTCGTTCCCTATCTCGGCCAGGCCGAAGCGGTCGCGTCCAAGGTGACCAACGGCGTCGCCCTCGGCGCCTTCCTCGCCCCTTTCGCGCCGGCGACGATCGCCTTCGAGCGGCTGCCCTTCGCCCATCCGCTCTACATCCTGTTTTCCTCCGGCACGACGGGCATCCCCAAATGCATCGTCCACTCGGCCGGCGGCACGCTGCTCCAGCACCTGAAGGAGCACCGCCTGCATTGCGGGGCCGGCCCGGGTTCCCGGGTGTTCTATTTCACTACCTGCGGCTGGATGATGTGGAACTGGCTGGTCTCGGCGCTCGCCACCGGCGCGACGCTGCTGCTCTATGACGGCTCGCCCTTCCACCCCGGCCCGAACGTCATCTTCGACTACATGGCGGAGGAGAAGGCGACGTTCTTCGGCACCAGTGCCAAATTCATCGATACCGCCCGCAAGGAGGGGCTGACGCCGATCGACACGCACGATCTGTCGGCGGTCGAGATGCTGGCCTCGACCGGCTCGCCGCTGTCGCCGGAGAGCTTCGACTACGTCTATGCGGGCATCAAGGCCGACGTGCATCTCGCCTCGGTCTCGGGCGGCACCGACATTGTCTCCTGCTTCGTCCTCGGGGTTCCATGGCGCCCCGTCTATGAGGGCGAGATCCAGGGGCCGGGCCTCGGCATGGCGGTCGACGTGTGGGACGCGGCGGGCCAGCCGGTACGCGGCGAAAAGGGCGATCTCGTCTGCACCGAGGCGTTTCCCGCGATGCCGGTCGGCTTCTGGAACGATCCGACCGGCGAGCGCTACCAGAATGCCTATTTCGACCAGTTTCCGGGCGTGTGGTGTCATGGCGACTTCGCCGAGTGGACCGAGCATGGCGGCATCATCATCCACGGCCGCTCGGACGCCACGCTCAACCCGCAAGGGGTCAGGATCGGCACTGCCGAGATCTACAACATCGTCGAGCAGATGGACGAGGTGCAGGAGGCGATCTGCATCGGCCAGCCCTGGGACGGCGACGTGCGCGTCGTCCTGTTCGTGCGGCTCGCCGATGGCGTCGCGCTGACCGAGGAACTGACCCAGCGCATCAAGTCGGGGATCCGCGCCGGAGCCTCGCCGCGCCATGTGCCGGCGAAAATCCTGGAGGTTTCGGACATTCCCCGGACCAAGTCCGGCAAAATCGTCGAACTCGCCGTGCGCGAGGTGGTCGAGGGCCGGGAGGTCAAGAACAAGGAGGCGCTGGCCAACCCAGAAGCGCTGGACGACTTCGCCGGACGGGAGGAATTGGCGAGCTAGAGCATCGGATCAAAAAGTGGAATCCGATTTTTGGATCATTCCGGTGCACAATCAAAGTGCCAGAGCGTCCCTTGTGCCTCTCAATGGAAGCCCGGCGCTCTAAGCGGCGGCTTCCCGCCAATCGCCGATCGGAACACATAAGATGATGGACAGTCTCCGCGGCGAGCCGCCTTCTCCGGCATTGGGGCAGGGCCACGGCATATCCTTCGCCGAAGCCACACGGGTCTGGACGCGCATCGCCGCGCTCTCCTTCGGCGGCCCCGCGGGGCAGATCGCCGTGATGCACCGCATTCTGGTCGAGGAGAAGCGGTGGATCGGCGAGAACCGGTTCCTGCACGCGCTGAACTATTGCATGCTTCTGCCGGGTCCCGAGGCGCAGCAGCTGGCCACCTATGTCGGCTGGCTGCTGCACGGGACCAAAGGCGGCCTCGTCGCCGGCACGCTGTTCGTGCTGCCCGGCCTCGTCAGCATCATGGCGTTGAGCTGGGTCTACGCCGCCTTCGGCAATGTCGGTATCGTCGGCGCGCTGTTCTTCGGGCTGAAGGCGGCCGTGCTGACGATCGTCATCGAGGCAGTGGTCAGGATCGGCAGGCGGGCGCTGAAGAACCGGTGGATGCTCGGCATCGCCATGGCGGCATTCGTCGCGATTTTTCACTTCGACGTACCGTTTCCGCTGATCATCCTGTCGGCTGGCGCGATCGGCTATGCCGGCGGTCGCGCCGGGCATCATTCCTTCCTCGTTGGCGGAGGACACGGGACGTCCAAGGGAGCACCGCTTGCCGATGCGGACTCGGCGCTGGGCGAGACGATTCCGCTTCACGCCCGGCCGAGCCTGGCCTGGGCGATCCGCGTTTCCGGCGTGCTCCTGGCGCTCTGGCTCGCGCCGGTCGCCTTGCTCTTTTTCACCCTCGGCGCCGGCAACGTCTTCACCGACATCGCCCTGTTCTTCTCACAGATGGCGGTCGTGACCTTCGGCGGCGCCTATGCGGTTCTCGCCTACGTAGCCCAGCAGGCCGTCGACGGTTATGGCTGGCTGGCGCCCGGCGAAATGCTCGACGGGTTGGGCCTCGCGGAGACGACGCCGGGGCCGCTGATCATGGTGACGCAGTTCGTCGGCTTCCTCGGCGCCTTCCGCGATCCCGGCGCGTTGAATCCGTTCGTCGCGGGAACGTTGGGCGGCCTTCTGACCACCTGGGTCACCTTCGTTCCCTGCTTCCTTTGGATATTCCTCGGCGCGCCCTTCATCGAAAAGCTGCGGAGCAACCGGGCGCTCTCGGCGGCGCTGGCCGCCGTCACCGCGGCCGTCGTCGGCGTGATCCTCAACCTCGCCGTATGGTTCGGCCTGCACGTCCTGTTCGGCAAGGTGCGCGAGATATCCCTGCTGGGCGGGACGATCGATCTGCCGGTGTGGAGCAGCGTGAACGGCCCGGCCCTCGTCCTTTCGCTGGCCACCGCCATCGCCGTCCTTGGCTTTCGGATCGGGATGATCAAGGTGCTCGCCGCATCCTCCGTCGCCGGCGTCGCGTGGTATCTTCTGTTTGGCCTTGGCTAGAGCGTCAGGCGATTAATCTGCAACATAGCCAGCGGCCTTGAGGTAGTTCCAACATTCTTCGGGCTCGAACAGGTCGCAGATGTTGCCGACTGCACGCCAGAGA
>NZ_JAYXIH010000049.1:0-17796 GCF_036016755.1 Aurantimonas sp. A3-2-R12
GCGGTTTGCTTTCGTCCACATCGCTTCCATGCCCTCGTCGAATCAAATCAACAGCATGGAATCACAAACGATTCATATCATTCAACTTCTTTGTGGACCGACACTAAGAAATTTTCTTCAGACCATGCATTAAAGACATTCTCGTAGCAAATCACATGCGTGCCACTGCTGGCTACCGCAGCGGACCCGCGAGCTTTGCTCCATTCATCTGGCCAGCACCTGCCTCACAGTGCGTCCGGCTCGGCGACTCGTCTCCCAGTAAGCAGGTATCTGCGTGCCAGCCGTAATTCTAGCTATGGGGTTATCAGCCCCAGCCACACTCATACTGAAACGTGAACGATAGTGATCTCGTTCCGTGCCGAGCATGAGGAACGGATCGATGATCGATGAGTTGCTATGCCAATGACTTGCGAGAGAGACGCAACCTCAATCCACGGGATATGGGAATGAACAAGCAAACAGCGAATTTACATGGGCAAGTGGACTGGAAGGCTGCAATCCTGGCGGGTCTGATCGCTGGCGTCGTCTTTCTGATGATGGAGATGATCTTGTTGGCGGTGACCGGTGAGAGCCCTTGGGCCCCGCCGCGGATGATGGCGGCAATGGTCATGGGAGATGGCGTTCTGCCCCCACCGGCGACCTTTGATCTCATGATCATGATGGTGGCCATGGTCGTGCATGTCATTCTATCCATCTTGCTCGCTGTCGTGTTCGCCTGGATCCTGTCGCGTTGGCGTCTCAGCGCCGGTGCGGCGGTTGCGCTCGGCGGGGCTTTCGGCTTGCTGGTATATCTCGTCAACTTCTATCCGGTGGCCGCAATCCTGTTTCCGTGGTTTGCGATGGCGCGAAACTGGATCTCGATCATCAGCCACGTCGCCTTCGGCGCCGTCCTCGCATGGGCGTACCTCGCACTTGCCCGCAGCGAACGAGGCGCGGCACATCCTCACGCATGACAGAATCGCTAGAAGACGCGGAAGTCTAAGCCAGAACTCTGAAAAAGCGCCGCAGATGCGCAAAACGCCATTGGAGAAACACCTTGATCCAGGACCACACCAGAAACGCGACGGAGTTCCCTCTGGTCGGCAACGGCATGATCAAGGTCGACGACTTCCTCGCCGCACTCTCGGCGTCACCGGCAGGTCACCTAACTGTTCCATGACACTGCCGCCCGTAAACCCGCCCCCCCTTGCCTGAGCCATAGGATCCTAAGATGAACATCGACAACAAAACCACCGCATTGGTAGTGACCGATCCCCAAAACGATTTCCTCAGCGAAGACGGTGCCGCTTGGGGTTTGGTCGGCGAAAGCGTTCGCAAGAATAACACGATCGCCAACCTTGAGGCCTTGTTGACCGCTGCGCGAGACCGTGGTTACCGGACTTTCGTGTCTCCGCACTACTACTATCCAGCCGACAAGGAGTGGCAGTTTGGCGGCACGCTCGAGCAAAAGATGCACGAGATTGGCATGTTTGCCCGCAGTGGTCCGCTGGACCTGTCGGGATTCGACGGATCTGGGGCTGACTGGCTGGAGCGGCTAAAGCCACTGCTGACCGATAGCAACGTTATCGTGGTCAGTCCTCACAAGGTCTACGGGCCTCAGAACAACGACCTGGCGCTGCAGTTGCGTAAACACGGGATCAGTAAGGTCGTTCTGGCCGGGATGTCGGCGAACCTGTGCGTTGAGTCGCACATGCGCGATCTGGTCGAACAGGGATTCGAAGTGTTCGTCGTCTCAGACGCCACCGCAGCCGCAATCGATCCGGATCTTGGTGACGGGTACCAGGCCGCCGTCATCAACTTCAACTTCATCGCCAGCAAGGTCTTAACAACCCGAGAGGCAGTTGAAGTGCTGCAAGCGGTGTAATCATGAGACCGGTCGATCATCGCTTTGCGCTCGCCAACAATCCGGCCTTGTCGAGCGCGGTTTCTAAAAAATCGTTGGCCAGCGTCAGCTCTCCGATCTTCGCGTGAAGCGTCTTCACGTCCACCGCAGGCGTGGCCGCAGACGAACGCGCCGGTCCGAAAACCTCGCGCGCTCCTTCTAGAAGCTGCGAGCGCCATTGCGTAATCTGGTTCGGATGCACGTCGAATTGCTGCGCCAACTCGGCCACGGTCTTCTCACCGCGCATGGCCGCGAGCGCGACCTTGGCCTTGAAGGCAGGGCTGTGGTTCCGCCTGGGTCTCTTGCTCATCGTCTCTCCTGATCTCGGCCATCCTGGCCGCCTTCAGACAGACAATCCACTCAGCACGCTGTCCAATTTTCCCGAGCCACCTCTGTCATGAAACGCCGGCGCTGTGCCTTCTGGATGAAGTCGATGGACGCCAAGTCATCAGGCTGACGCCCGAGGAAATCGCCAAACCGAAACCGGGTATCGACTACAAGCGGCTGATGAGTGACCCCGGCGATGGCCGGGTGACGCGTCAATCGCTGGTCGGTCAGGGCATTTTCGCTTCGGAAGCCCTTACCCCGTTCGACCCGGGCGTCGTTCGCTTCCTTTGCGTTCCCCACTCGCAAATCGCCAGCGATCCAACGTTCCGAGACAACCTGCTGGGCATTTTATTGAAATGACGGCGCGAAATTCCGGCGGCGGTCTGTCCATGACCGCGGCATCTAAATGCCGCGAAAATACGCCATCGCTTTCCGCCTTGGCGTTGTCGCGAGACCTCATACGGATTGCCGCGGAGGATGATCGCCTGCCTCACCTTCGGGCCTCGGTTCGAGATTGGCGACGGTCCCGGCGGAGATAAGCGATTCAATGAAGGCCACCTTTTCGGCCGGCAACGGCGGTTTCTTCCAGCAGATGCGCCCAACCGCGAAGACCACCAGCGAGGCATGGACAGCACTCGTGAAGAGGAATAGCGCGTCGGCGCCATAGCGGGCCATCAAAGCGGAGGCAATCAGCGGCCCGATCACCGCGCCCAACGCGTAAAGCAACAAGAGACCGCTTGCGGCTTCCACATAACCATCCTCCTCCACCTGGTCGTTCAGATGGGCAGCGCAGAGGGCGTAGAGCGGCAGGGCGAAGAAACCGAATACCGCGGCACAGGGAAAGATGCCAACCTGCCAGTAACGCGCGGCTAGGACATGTCCGATCGCAGCGAGCATCGCGCCCGTCCCCGCCAGAAGGATGACGATGCGGCGGTCGATACGATCGGACAACCAGCCGAAGGGAAGCTGTCCGACCGCCCCAGCAAAGACGGTAACGCTCATAAAAATGGCAACCAGTCCGGCCTGCCCCGTCTCTTGCTGCGCGAAGACCGGTCCCAGTGTCCAGAAAGCACCATTGGCCCAACCGACCGCTAGCGCGCCGGTGACGGCGACAGGAGATAATCCGAACAGATGACGCAAGCGCAGCCGGACCGTGTGCGCCGGAGCGGGCGCTGAAGTGCGCGATAGCGAAACCGGTAGAATCGAGGCAGCGAACAGCATCGTCGCGACCGCGAAGAGTACGAAGTCCGTGATCGCGGCGGTAGCGGTCAGCAGCTGCCCCACTGTCATCACGCCCAGGTTGACGACGGTATAGACCGAAAAGATCAGGCCACGGTTCCGGTTAGTCGAATTGGCGTTCAGCCAACTCTCGATCACAACGTAGAGGGTCGAGAGGCAAAGCCCGGTAACCGCCCGCGTGACCCACCAGAAGACCGGAACCGTCAGCAGCGATTGGGCCATGACAGCAATGCATATGACCGCGGCCATCGCGGCGAAGGTGCGGATATGGCCGACCCGACCGATGGCATGGGGGCCAAGTATTGTGCCGAGGCCGAACCCGAAAAAATAGAAGGCGCCAAGTACCCCGAGTTCCGAGGCGGAAAACCCCTCCGCCAAGCCACGCAGCGGCAACAACGTTCCCATCAGCCCATGTCCCATGAGCAGAAAGCTGACGCTCGCAAGCAGAGAGGTGATCGGCAAAATCGCGTTCATGCACTCTCCAATGCGGTCGCTCCTGGGCGCCCAACGGGCCGTCGGTGGCTCAAATGACTGGGATACATGGGCAGAAACCACCGAAGGCAGCTCGACCGGACCTCAAGGCCATTCATCGACATTGCGCAATCGATGGATGAAGTTATCGTGGTAAAATACGCTACAGGATAGAAACCCGGGCGGATTGCGGGCCAATAGAGCTGCTTGCAGGTCACACCGTTATCCGCGGCGGCGATGCTGAAATGGCCGCCTTTGTCCTCGTCGAGGATGCGCGCGAACACGCTCGGCGAATCGAAGTGCGGCATGCAAACCAGTCGATCGAGCCGTCGAGTGCGACCAGCGCCATAGTGCCCATGTCGCCGATCATCGCGTAGTTCTCGATCGACTGACAGGTCATCCTGGACCTCCTTCATTCTTCTCGATCTGCCCGCACTAAATCGGATGGCTGAACCGGCATCAGGATAAGAGGAATTTCCTTCCGCCGCCGGAAAGTCGGCCACACCTTGTCCTGTCACCAGCCGGTCTACAGCGGCGATCAGGAAATCACCCTACTTGGATGTGTGAAGGGGCAAGTGGCAGAGAGGACGGGTCTATAATCCAACCTTCTCCAACAACTGTCGATTGATTTCATTGCGCCTTTTGTTGCCAGAACTTCCAGTGGGGACTGCTTGGGGAGTGTGCGGACTTCCCGCCCTGCCATAGGCAGGATCGCCTTCGGCCTCAGCTCCGGTGCTCGGGGTTCTCGAAGTCGAAGCGGCAGCCGGCCGACCAGGCCCTACGGTCGTTGCCGTGGCTAGGTAACCCCCCGGCATCCTTCAGCATCCGCGCCATGTGCAGCAGGTTCCAGGTCATGATCGTGGTGTTGCGCTGCGTGAACTCGTTGTCGAACCCCGCGCCATCGTCGCCATAGCTCGGTCCGGGCCCTGCCTCGCCGATCCATCCGCAATCGGCCTGCGGTGGGATCACATAGCCCAGATGCGACAGGGAATAGAGCACATTCATCGCCACATGTTTGATCCCGTCCTCGTTGCCGGTGACCACGACGCCGCTGGTCTTGCCGTAGAAGATCGACTGCCCGCGGTCGTTCAGCATCCCGGACATGGCGTAGAGACGCTCGATCAGGAGCCGGCAGACCGAGGATTGCTCGCCCAGCCAGATCGGCGTGCCGATCACGAGGATGTCCGCCGTCTCCACCTTGCGCCACAGGTCGGGCCAGTCGTCGTGGTCCCAGCCATGCTCGCGCATGTCGGGTTGCACGCCGAAGGCGACCTTGTGGGCCGTCATGCGGATATCTTCCACGGCGACACCGCTCTTGCGCATGATTTCGGCCGAGCTGCCCATCAACAGTGAGGTGTGGGACGCCTGGTCGGGATGCTTCAGCGTGCAGTTGAAGAACACGGCGCGCAGATCAGAAAAGTCGGTCTTGTTTTCGTCGCACAGGCCGGCTTGCTTTTCGCTCAGGTCCATTGGGTCCTCTTTTCATTGAATTGCAGGATATTGCGCGCTGGACTTCTGTCCGACCGCTTCGCGCTCCAAAAGGGTATTTGGCTGCAGGTCGAGGAGAAGCACCCAAGTGTCCTCGCCAGATATATCGAAGGCTCTTCTCGCCGTCGCGGCTCTGTTTCCGCATTGCCTCAATCGATGATGGAGCCGGTCGAAATCATGGCTCTTCCTTTATGGAACGGGGAGTGCGTCACCGACGTGATCCGCGGACGAAATAGACGATGCCGGTGACGAGGAAAGCGATCACCAGAATAGCAATCAGCCCCTCCCATCATCATGCCCCGCATATTCTGCGCGAGTTGGCCGGCGCTGTCTCGGTCTTCCTGCCCGCCGAAATCCTGCGCGACTGCGGCGCTCACCACCAGGCTCAATGCGCTGCCGAATATCGATGATCTCATTGTGACGTCCTCTTCGGTCGGCTCGGGTCGTGCCGTGGGAACGAAACACCTGAGGCGCAGTTTTGTTGCAGTCGCTGCACAACGCCGCCTGCCGGAAGGAACCTCGGTGCCTGTAAGGCGTTTTATAACGTGTGCTGCAAAACGAGGAGAAGCGCAGTGGGGCGCCCGCGATCATTCGATGAAACCGCCGCGATGGACCTGGTCGTTCGACAGTTCTGGGCGCGGGGCTTCGAGGCCACTTCGGTCCGCGATCTGGAGGCCGCGACCGGGCTTGGCATGACGAGCCTCTACAACGCGTTCGGGGGCAAACGGGCGCTGTTCCGAACTGCCTTGGAACACTATTCCGAGAGCCGGACCGGCGAGTGCCTGCGAGAGCTTGAGCGCCTTTCCTCTCCCGCGGACCGCATCCGGGCGTTTGTCGCGCGCCTGATCGAGGCGGCGCTCGGCGATCCGGATCGCATGGGGTGCCTCGTCATCAATACCGCGATCGAACTCGGTCCGCACGATCCGGAGATCGCCGCAATCGTCGCCCGCAACCTGGGTGAGGTGGAGGCGTTTTTCCGGCGCAACTTCGAGGCCGCGCAACGGGCTGGAGAAGCGGACCTGTCCGTCGCGCCTGCGGATGCTGCGCGGTCCTTCAGCACACTCATGTTCGGACTTCGGGTCCTCGCACGAACCCGGCCGGACCGCGAAACCATGGAGGGCGCCGTCCGCCCCCTGCTCGCGCTGCTCCGCACCAGCGACGGCTCGCATCCTGCGGGCGCCTCGACGTCAAAAGCCGAAGGAGACCCACATTGAACGAATACATGACCAAACCCGGACATCCGACACCCCCGATGAGCCTTGTCACAACGACCGGCGAACAGATCCAGCTTGGCGGCAAGGGACGCTGGCAGGTGGCCGTCGTCTATCGCGGCCAGCACTGCCCGCTGTGCCGGAAGTATCTCGCGGCACTAAACAGCCTGCTCGATGACTTTCGGGACGCCGGTGCGGACGTCATCGCCATTTCCGGCGATCCGCGCGAGCGCGCCAAAGAAGAAGCCGCCGAGGAGGGCTGGCGGTTTCCGGTGGCCTGCGAACTGTCCCAGGAGCAGATGCGCCAGCTCGGGCTTTACATTTCCGAACCACGCTCGGCGCAGGAGACGGATCGGCCCTTCGCGGAGCCGGGGCTCTTCGTCACCAACCCTGACGGGCTTCTGCAGATCATCGACATCTCGAACGCGCCCTTCGCGCGTCCTGATCTTCAGGGTGTCCTGAACGGGCTCAAGTTCATCCAGGACAAGAACTATCCGATCCGCGGCGCCGCCGCCTGAGACCGTAGAGGCCCCATTTGACCACCAAACGATATGCCTATGAGCACGTCTCGTCGGAGATCCTGTCCGAGGACATGCAGTTCGGAGAAGGCGCACCCAAGCCCGGTGAACGCCTGCCGGAGTTCGACCTGCCGACTGCAGGTGGCGGACAGTTGAAGACGAGCGATCTGGCAGGACGCCCGATTCTCCTGGTCACCGGCTCGTTCACCTGCCCGATGACGGCGAGCTCCGATCCGATCCTCAAGGAGTTCCATGCGAAGTTTGGCAGCATCATCGAATTCATCACGCTCTATGTGCGGGAAGCGCATCCAGGAGAGCATCATGACCAGGCGGGTGTGGCTGAGGAGAAGCGGGCGGCAGCCCGCGCGCTGAAAAGCCGCGATCAGCTCCCCTGGACGGTTGCGGTCGATGATCCGGACGGTTCGGTCCATCGTCGGCTCGATGAGAAGCCGAACGCTGCGTATCTGACGGATTGGTCCGGGACCATCGTCTTCCGCTCGCTATGGGCCGGGGACCAGCGGGGTCTCGCGCGGGCGTTGGAAGCTGTCGCCAAGGGCGAGCGACCGCCCGAGGAGGAAAGCACGCGCCGGCTCGTGCCGATGGCTCGCGGCGTCGGAACCATGCGCGAGATGACGCGGCGGGCCGGCCCGCGCGCCCAGAGCGACCTCTGGCGGGCGGCTCCGCCAATGGGCGTCATGGCGTGGCTCGCAGACCTCTACCGTCCGCTGCCGCCCGCATGGCGGACTGCGGCGGCGGCCGCCACGCTCGGGGTCGGAGTTGCGGTGCTCGCCACCATTGTTTTCAGATCCACCAATCGTCGGCTGTGAGCTGCCATCATGAAAAAGGGAGCAACCAGATGAGATATGCGAACGGAGTGATTGCGGGGTTCGTCGCAACGATCGTGCTCTCGGCGATCATGCTGATGAAGAGCGCCATGGGCTTGATGCCGCAGCTGAACGTCATCCAGATGCTGACGGAGATGGGGACAAACTACGGTGGCCTGCCGGCAAGCCCAGTGATTGGCTGGATCATGCACCTCTTTATCGGTTCGATCCTGTGGGGGCTGATCTTCGCTGCGACAGCACCAATGTGGCCGGGATCAAGCTATCTGGCGAGGGGGGCCTCGTTCTCTGTCGCGGCCTGGCTCCTGATGATGATTGTGGCGATGCCGATGGCTGGCGCTGGTTTCTTCGGCATGGCCTTGGGGATCATGGCGCCGATCGCGACGCTGGTGCTGCACGTCATCTACGGGCTCGTTCTCGGGGCCGTTTTCGGAAGGCTGGAAAGCCGAACAGTGCACTCGGCGCATGCCAGACGTTGATGCAGGCGCCAGCCGCATTCGGATACACGGGCGGTGCGAATTGCCGGTGCCGGTCTGCCCTATGCCGCCCTACGAGAGCGAAGGCTCCGATTGAGAAACAGAACAGGAGGCGCTCATGCAGAGCAAAACGACAACGCTGAACGGCGTCACCATGCGTTGGGAGGAGCATGGCGACGGCATGCCGCTCGTTCTTCTTCACGGCATTCCAACCTCTCCCGCGCTCTGGCGACATGTGATACCGCGGATCGAAGGCGCGAAGTGCCTAGCCTGGGAAATGGTGGGGTACGGCACCTCTATTCCCGAGGGACGGAACAGAGATATCTCGGTCGCGCGGCAGGCCGACTATCTGATCGAGTGGCTCCGTCACCTCGGCATTGAGAAGGCGGTCTTCGCCGGACACGACCTGGGCGGTGGCGTCGCCCAGATCGCGGCGACCCGACATCCTTGGATGTGCGCCGGGCTCCTTCTGACCAACGCGATCGGCTACGACTCCTGGCCGATCCCGAGTGTCAAGATGATGCGAGCGGCCGCACCGGTTGTCCGACGCCTTCCGAACTTGGTCTTTCACCAGGTTGTATCTACCTTCATCCGCCGGGGACACGACGACGGTGGCGCGGCTGACGAGGCGATCGCCGCACACTGGCCTCACTATGCGCAGCACGGCGGCGGACGCGCGTTTGTCCGACAGATAGAAGCGCTGGACGTCCGCGATACGCTCGCAGTCGCCGATGATTTGACACGCCTCGGCGTGCCAGCTCGGGTGGTGTGGGGCGAGGCGGACCAGTTTCAGAAGCTGGAATATGGCGAGCGTTTCGCGCGGGATCTGAAGGCGCCGCTGCGGCGGATCGAAGGCGGCAAGCATTTCACACCCGAGGACCATCCGGAAATTATCGCCGAGGAAATCAATCTTCTTCTGCGCGAGAGCCAGACGGCGGAAATCGCCGGCCCGCGGTTGGCGGCCGGATCGGAAGGAAAGACGCGATGAACCGCCCCAAGGCGGTCGCCTTCGATGTGGTCGAGACGCTGTTCTCGCTGGAATCGCTCAGACCTCGGCTGCTGACGGCAGGGCTCGGCGGTCATCAACTGGAGACCTGGTTCGCGTCATTTCTGCGCGACGCGTTCGCCCTGGAGATCACGGGCGGGTACAAGCCGTTCCGCGAAATCGCTTCAGCCAACCTGTCCGTCCTGCTCGAGAAGGAACTGGGCAGAGCCGACCCTCAGGCGGTCGACCATGTCCTCGACGGTTTCGCTGAACTCGACGCACACGACGACGTGGCGCCGGCCATGTCGGCGCTGCGAGATTCTGGGATCGAAGTCGCGACACTGACGAACGGCAGCGCGAAGGTGACGTCGGCCTTGCTGGAGCGGGCGGGCCTGCGTCATCTCGTCCGACAGGTGATCTCCATCGACGAAATCGGCCACTGGAAGCCGCATCGCGAGGTCTATCGCCATTGCGCCGAGAGGCTCGGGGTTGAGCCGCACCGGCTGGCGCTGGTCGCCGCCCATCCTTGGGATATCCAGGGCGCGCGACGCAGCGGGTTGATTGCCGGATATGTCGCGCGAGACGGGGCGGCCTTTCCCGCGGCGATGGAGGCGCCCGATGTCCGGGGCGTCACGCTGGTAGAGGTGGTCGCTGGTCTGATCGAGGCACAATAGCGATGGAGCCGGTCCCGTATTCCGCCCCCCTCCAGCCGCCGATCCGGGACTATGCTCTGATCGGCGACTGCCACGGAGCGGCGCTTGTCTCAGCGCAGGGCAGCATCGACTGGTGCACCTTGCTGCGGTTCGACGCCGATCCGGTGTTCTTTCGTCTCCTCGACGAAAACGGCGGCGGCGCTTGGGAGATCTGCGTCGAGGGCACCGCCCGCACGTCGCGAAAGTACCTTCCTCGGACCAACATCCTGCGCACGCGCTTCGAGTCGGAATCAGGGACACTCGATGTGATCGATTTCATGCCGGTTGGGAGATCACGGAGCGCCGGTGTCCACGATTACGTCACGCTCAATGCACCCGGCTGGCTCGTGCGCCGCCTTGAGTGCGTGGCCGGAACTGTCCGCGTCACGTCGCGCTTCGCACCGCGCGCCGCAGGTTTTTCGGTCAAGCCGCCGGACATCAGGATCGAGACGGACGGTGTCTGCTGCGACGGCGGCATGAAGCTGTGGTGCAACGGGAAACTCCGGCTTGAGTTGGGAGCTGCAGTCACCGAGTTCGACCTCCGCGAAGGAGATCGGCAGAGCTTGGTCCTGACTGGGATGGAGGCGCTGAGTGACCCGCGGGACCAGACCGACGCGCTCTTCGAAACGACCAAGTCCTACTGGACCGAATGGACAGAATACTCGCGCTACCGGGGGCCGTACGAGGATGCTGTCGGGCGAAGCGCACTCGCGCTCAAGCTTTTGACTTACGCCCCGACCGGCGCGCTTGTCGCGGCGCCCACCACCTCGCTTCCCGAGGAAATCGGTGGCGGGCGCAACTGGGACTATCGGTTCTGCTGGATGCGCGACGCGACCTACGCGCTCTTTGCACTGTCGGTGCTCGGCTACAGCGGCGAAGGTCGGCGCTTCACGGAGTTTCTGACCCGCCAATGCCTGCGCGAGGGCTCGGTGATGCGGATCATGTACGGCATCGACGGCTCGCCGTTCCTGCTTGAGCGGACGCTCGACCACCTCTCGGGTTATCATCGGAGCGGGCCCGTAAGAGTCGGCAACGGCGCCGCCGCACAACGCCAGCTCGACGTCTTCGGCGAGGTGCTCGACTGGGCGGAGTTGCGCGTTTGCCTCGGTGAGCGCATCGGCGCCGACGAGGCGGCGCTTTTCATCAGCGTCGCCGACCATGTGTGCCGGATATGGCAGGAACCGGACCAGGGGCTCTGGGAGATGCGCGGAGGGTCCCGGCATTTCACGCAGGGAAAGATCATGGCGTGGGTGACGCTCGACCGGGCAGCGCGGCTGTTCGGCGATCGCCCCGTCTGGCGCGAAAACCGCGATGCGATCCTGCGCGCGGTCCAGGACGAGGGCTGTGCGGGCAATCCCCGATACCTCGCGCAATCGTTCGGCGCGGAAGGCACGGATGCGTCGCTGCTGCAAGTGCCGCTTCTCGGGATGCCGCTTGACGACGCGCTCATCGAGGAGACCGTCCGCAAAATCGAGGCCGACCTGAAGGAGGGCGACTTCGTCTACCGGTATCGCGGCGACGACGGCCTGTCGGGCGGCGAGGGAGCCTTCATGATCACAAGCTTCTGGTTCGTCGAGGCGCTGCTCATAGTGGGCCGCGGCGACGAGGCGCGCGCCCTTTTCGAAAGGCTGCTCGGCCACGCCAATGATGTTGGCCTTTATGCAGAGGAAATTGACCCGGAGAGCGGCGCGTTCCTCGGCAACTTCCCGCAGGCCTTCACCCACCTGTCTCTGATCTCGAGCGCCCAGCTTCTAGCGCTCTACGAGCGCGGCGGCCGCGAGGCGCTGCGCGGCACGAACGCGGATCGTGCGCGGCGTCTGGTCGGCTCTACCGAGGGTTGGAAAGGCCTTGCCTACGCCCTGGTCCGGAACCGAAAGATCCGGCTTCGTTCTTCGCAGCAATCGGTGCTGCGAATGTCCGGCGATCGCCCATGACGTTCCACCTGCTGAACTATGCGCCGACCAGGGCGCTGGTCGCCGCGCCGACGACGTCGCTGCACGAGCGGATGCAGGCGTTCCGTCAGCACTACGATGCCGATGGGCTCGACGCCTCGGCGCTGCTGTTGGGGAGGCTCGGCTTCCTGCCGCCCAACGATCCGCGCTTCGCCGCCACCGTCGCCCGGATCGAGGCGCGGCTGACGCGGGGCAGGCTGGTGTTCCGGTTCGACCCTGAGCAGATCTCGTCGCCGCTCGGCGATGCCGAGGGTGCGTTCCTGCCCTGCACCTTCTGGCTCGTGGCGGGCGAGCCCGACCGTGCCGAGGCGTTCCTCGGCAAACGCCGCTCCTCTTCAGCCATGCGGAGTATCTCAAGGCGATTCTCGAGATCGCCAAGGCGTGTCCGCTCGAATGGTCGGCGCTGATGGCGTCGAAGGTGGCGGGCCGTGTGCGCAAGTGGGTGCCGGGCGGGCGCGACTGACCTGCCGCGCTATACTTCAGAAAGACGGAAAAAAAGGGAGACAGGACGATGCGGATGATTGCAGCGGCGGGAATGATGGCATTCGGACTCGCGACGGCGACGGCGCAGATCGCGCCACGCGACGGCTGGCAGGTGATCGAGACCGAGCTTTCACATGCCGAGCTTCTGGAGCGGCTCCTCGCGGCGGCCCCGGAGGAGGGCATGGGCGTCGTCACCCAGGCGGGGCCGACGGCGGCGGCGCGGGAGCGCGGCGTTGAAATTCCCGGGAACCGGGTGGTCGGCGTCTTCAACAACGACTTCGCCGTGCGCATCCTCGAACTCAGCACCGCGGCGATGATCGAGGCGCCGGTACGATTCTACGTCACCGAGAACGAGGACGGTACCGCGACGCTGAGCTGGAAGGAGCCGAGCCACGTCTTCGCGCCGTATGAAGACGAGGGCGGCGAGGCGCTGGCCGAGATCGCGGGCGAGCTCGACCAGCGGTTCGCCGCGATCGCCGAGCGGGCGACGGCCGAGTAGGACGCGGCCACGCGAACGCATTTCAGGACATACGCGGGCCGGAAGATGTCGGCGCGCGTCGGGCATCTCCAGCCACGTAGGGGGAAAGCACATGGTGCTCAACGAACGGCAGGAGGCGCTCTGCGCCGGCAACGAGACGGATTTCTCCGGGCTCTCCGCGGTGATCCTCAATTGCTCGCTGAAGCGTGCGGGCGAGGCGAGCCACACCGACCTGCTCCTGTCGGTGCACGCCGAGATCATGCGGCGCGCGGGAGTGTCAGTCGAGACGATCCGGCCCGCGGGCATGCCCGTTGCCTTCGGCCTGCAGCCCGACACGACCAAGCGCGGCTGGCCTGAGGACGCATGGCACGGCATCGGGACGAAGGTGGCCGCCGCAGACATACCGATCCTCGGCACGCCGATCTGGCTGGGCGAGGAGAGTTCGGTCTGCCGGCTGATGATCGAGCGGCTCTACGCGATGTCGGCGGAGCTGAATACAGGGGGCAGTCGAGCGTCTACGGCAAGGTCGGCGACGACGTCGTCACCGGCAACGAGGACGGCATAAAGCATTGCGCGATGTCGATCCTCTATGCGCTGGGGCATCTCGGCTACACGATCCCGCCGCGGGCCGATTGCGGCTGGATCGGCGAGGCAGGGCCGGGGCCGTCCTACGGCGACCACGGCGCCGGGCTCGACAACGACTTCACCCAGCGCAACACCACGATCATGACGTGGAACCTGCTACACATGGCGCGGATGCTGAAGGCGGCGGGAGGGCCTGCCGAACCACGGCAACGATCGCCGTGCCTGGGCGGCCGGCTGCCGCTTCGGCTACGAGAACCCGGAGCACCGGGCCTGAGCCGGGAGGGGCCGCTCCGCGCAGCCCCCCGTCGCCGTCAGACCTTGTAGCCGGCAAACATCTCGTCGACCTCGGGCTTGAAGATGTGGTTGCTGTAGTTGCTGAGCGTCTTCACCGCGATGGCGAGGATGATGCCGGGAATGTGCCGCTCCTCGTAGCCCGCCTCGCGGAATGTCGCGACGTCCGCCTCGGTCGGGTTGCCGCGGCTTTCGACCATGCGCTCGGTGAAGGCGCGCAGCGCCTCGAGCTTCGCATCGGGCAGTGCGCGGCCCTCGCGCAGCGCGGCAAGCGAGTCCGCGGGAACGCCCGACATCTTGTCGGCAATCATGGAATGCGCCGCCATGCAGTAGCCGCAGCCGTTGAACTTCGAGATGGCGAGGAACACGACCTCCTGCTCGGCCGGCGAGAACCCGGTCTCCTCGCGGAAGCGCTTGTAGCCGTCGAGATAGGTGTCGAGCACGGCCGGCACTGCGGCCATCCCGCCATACATGTTCGGGATGAAGCCGAGGCTCTTCTGCGCGCGCTCGAGCACCGCCTTGGCGCCGCCGTCGGCGGTGTCCAGAGTCTGGGGCATCACGTTGATCGTGTAGCTCGTGGTCATGGTGTTCCTTCTTCGTTGAGGGGGGAAAGGCGTCAGCGCCGGGTCAGCCTTGCGTTGGCGAAGGCTACGACGAGGGTGTAGGCAAGGTGGGCGCCCAGGGACGCCCAGGTGTAGGGCACGAAGCCCAGCATGAACGGCCGCCCGGCGAGTGGCGCGAGCACTGCCTGCGCGAGAAGCCACAGGACGATGCCCCAGAGCGTCCCCGCCGCCGACCACGAAAGACCGATGGCGCGCCGCAGCGCCAGGTAACCGAGCGGGAAGGCAACGATGCCGGCGACGAGATGCACGGCCCAGGCCGCGCCCATGGCCACGTCGAACCCGAGAAGCGACTGGCTGAGCGCGGTGACGAGTGCGGCGGGCATTAGCGGCATGCCGAGCAGCGCGGGTATCAGCACAAGGGCCGTGATCTCGAAGATCGCCTGCCCGGCGAGCCCGGCGAGCAGGATCGCAGCAAGCGGAAGGTTCCCGCTGCGGGCGAGGACGTCCGTGTGTTGGTGATGTTGCGTCATTGGGCTCGGTGGCGCCTTTCGACTGTGCGTTCGAAGTCTCTGTTCGGTCGGGACGGGCGCTGCGTTACTCTGGCTCACGAAGCCGTGTCGTCGGGTTCCGCCCGCGCCGGCGCAGCCGCCAGCGGAGCGCGTCGAGCGAGAGGGGCCCGGGCCCGAGTGCCAGCGGCACGACCAGAAGCCCTGCCCACAGGATTGTGGCGTCGACGATCCCGCCGAACGGGTTCGAATCGAAGATCATTCCCGCCGCGTCGCGCGGCACACCGTGCGCCAGCAGGTCAACGAGCGCGGTCGCCGCGACGATGCCTGCAAGACCGCCCGCAGCGCCACGCGTGAAGAGCCCGGCGACAAGCAGGACGGGCAGCAGGAGCTCCGCCACGACGACAATCTGCAGCATGATCGCGAGGAGCGGCCCGGCCTGCGGCACCCCGCCCGCGTCCACGGTCCACGGTGCGAGGCGGTGAAATGCCCCGAGCGAAAGCGGCGTGCCGGGCATGGCGTGACCGACCGAGAAGGCAGGGCCGCGCGCCAGCTGAGTGGGCCGGGGCCGGCTATCGCTCGGCAAGCGCGGCGAGAACCCGCTCCCTCTGCGCGGCGACGTCGATCGGGATCTCGCTTAACGTCTCAAGCGCGCGATCCTCCCAGGGGTCGCGGTCGGGGTGGCGTTCGGCGTGGTCGGCGAAGACGCGGTCGCGAGCCTCGATCAGCGCGGCGATCTCGGGGCGGAAGAGGCGCACCATCGCGGTCAGCCAGCGGTTCGTGGGCCAGCTCGGATGGGCGTGGTCGACCGCGAAGCTGTCGATCATGCGGGTGACGTCGGCCGCCGGATACCACGTCTCGGCGGTGACCCAGCGGTTGGTGGTGAAGAGACGGATCGGCGTGCCGAAGCGGTCCATCGAGATCGCCACGAGATGGGCGATGGCGTTGTCGCCCTCGGGCCAGCCCTGCGTCTCCGGGTCGGCGGCGGGGGTCGCGCCGTCGGGCATGCCGCCGGCGCGCAGGAAACAGTGGAAATGGCCGTGCTCCGCCTCGCGGTGGGCGTGATAGTAATATTGCGAGTGGGTCTCGGCATCGTAGACGTCGCCCTGCGGGTAATGCGTCATCTGCACGAACGGGCTCTGGCCCTTCAGCACCTCGCCGACGACGTTGAGGCGCGCCTTGCGCAGGACGCGGAGGCATTCGTCGATCTCGTCCGCCGCCTCGCACATCCGGCGCAGTTCCGCGGTATCGAGGTCGTCGAGTGATGGTGGGCTCTTCAGGATCAGGACAGCGCGGTCGGTCATGTAGCCACGGGCCGGTCCAGCACGGTCCGGCCGAGAAGCCAGCCGGCAAAGGACAATAGCGCCACCGAGCCGCTCTGCCAGATCAGCACCATCAGCGCCGCGTCCTGCGGGTGAAAGAGGCGCAGGCCAACATTGCCGAGCGCCGCCGCGGCGAGCACGGCGAGCGCCAGGTTGAGACGGGGTCGCACGGGGAAGCCACGCCGCAGCATCGCCACCAGCGCGACGGCCGGCAGCGATCCCGTCAGGGCGATGAAGACGAGGCATTCAGGCTCGCCGGTGATGCTGACGCCGGAGCGACCGGTAAGGGCCGAGAGACATCCCACCCCTTGCGAGCCGAGCCAAAGTGCCGCGGGGAAGAGCGGCGAGAGGGCCACCCGCCTGCTGGTGCCGGGGACGCTGAGGGCAAGCGCCGCATGAGCCGCGAGGATGGCTGTGGCGAGCGCCGCGAGCTGCTCGACCCAGAAGCGGGTCTCGCGGAGCTGCTCGGCAAGGTCCGGGCGCGGCGACATCAGGAGCACGATGACCGCGGCGAATCCCACTGCCATCGCGAGCCATCCGAGGCAACGCCGCCAAGCGGGTGGGAGCGGGCGCACCGGCCCGGCATCGCGGGCGAGGCGGTCGATGAGCGCGTCGGTCTGCATCAGAGACGACCCTTCCCGACCAGCGCCTGTAGCTTGCGTGCGGCGCGGTGGACCGCGACCTTGATGGCGGCGACGGTGGAACTGCTCGACCCCGCCGCCTCGTCGAGCGACATGCCGCGAAGGCGGACCAGCGTGAAGGCGCGGCGCTCGATCTCCGACAATCCCAGCAATGCACGTTCCATCGACATCCCATTCATGACTTCTTCGGAAGGACTGTTCGCGCGGGACCCCGAAAAGGTTTCAGCGATAGCCGCCATCTCTTTGAGAAGCCTGCCGGCACGGCCGCGGCGGCGGTAAAGGTCGACCAGCCACTCATCGTCGGCGATCGTCTCGTCGTTCGGGCGTAGCTCCGTCGGCATCGGCTGTAGGCTTTCTTCGCTCGGTGCATCTCCCCGATACTGCCCCGATGCCGGATCAACGCGAAAGGAAATTTTTTTGTAACAGCCGGGGAGCGGCCAGCGAAGAGGCCAACGACGGACTGCGTCAATGGCAGGCCCGCGGCAACGACAGACACAACAATCCACAACTGGGAGGACCGAATGAACATCCTGACGCAGGTACCGAGGCGGACCCGCAGCGCGCTTCGCCTTTCCACCGCAATGCCAATGGCGCTGATGATGGGCGCCTTCGCGCTTTCGGCATCCGTGGGTGCGGTAGCAACCACCCCGGCAGCGGCCCAGGGCCAGGCCGCCAATCCGTGCGCGGCCAACCCGTGTGCGGCTGCCAACTCCTGCGCCGCCAACCCGTGCGCGGCGGTCAAACCCAAGGCGGCGAACCCCTGCGCCGCCAATCCGTGCGCGGCGGCCAAACCCAAGGCGGCGAACCCCTGCGCCGCCAACCCGTGCGCGGCGGCCAAACCCAA
>NZ_JAYXIH010000049.1:17880-28535 GCF_036016755.1 Aurantimonas sp. A3-2-R12
GCGGCGGCCAAACCCAAGGCGGCGAACCCCTGCGCCGCCAACCCGTGCGCGGCGGCCAAACCCAAGGCGGCGAACCCCTGCGCCGCCAATCCGTGCGCGGCGGCCAAACCCAAGGCGGCGAACCCCTGCGCCGCCAACCCGTGCGCGGCGGCCAAACCCAAAGCGGCCAACCCCTGCGCAGCCAATCCGTGCGCGGCTCAGGAAGCCGGAGCCAAGACGGACTGTGTGCTGCCGACGGCGAACCCGTGCGCTGCCGCAGCCAACCCGTGCGCCGCCGCGAATCCTTGCGCGGCCAACCCCTGTGCGGCCGGCGCCGTCAAGGAGGTCAGCGACGAGGAGGCGGCGCAGCTCTACGACTGCCTCCTCGACAAGATGGAGGAGCAGGCGGCGGCGCTCGAGGCGGGCGAGAGCATCGAGGGCCCGTCCTGGCTGAAGTCGGACCTGCCCGAGGCGCGCGCCTTCCTGTCCTGGGAGACGGTGAGCACCGGACCCTACAGCTCGGCCACCCATGGCGGTCGCTATGTGGTGAATCTCGCCGACGAGGACGCGGCGCCAACCTATCGGCAATTCGAGGCCGGCGGCGCGATGCCCGCGGGCGGCATACTCGGCAAGCCGAGCTTCACCGTCTCGCCCGATGGCCACGCCGTGCTCGGCCCGCTCTTCCTGATGGAGAAGGCCGAGGCCGGCGCGTCTCCCGGAACCGGCGACTGGATCTACACCGCGGTGATGCCCGACGGCTCGCTGATGGGCCGGACCGGCGGCCAGAATGGCGAGGCGATGCAGTTCTGCGCGGCCTGCCATATGGGAATCGGTGCCGAGACCGACAGCATGACGTACCTCCCCGAGGCGTATCGCGTCTCCAACTGACGCCCGAGCCGCGGGACGCCCCCAAGCGGCCCGCGGCCCGTACTCGCAAGGAGGTCGCAGCATGACGCGACTTCTCGCCGCCCTCGCGCTCGTCCTTACGGCGACGGCGGCGCTGGCGCAGCCTGAGGCGGGGCGGCGCGAATGGCCGAACACCGACTTCTCCCGCAGCGCGGTCGACTTCGCCGAGATCGTCTCCGGCGGCCCGCCGAAGGACGGGATTCCGGTGATCGAGGCGCCGTGGTTCCGGCCGGCCCGCGACGAGACGCGTCTCGACCCGCGCGAGTCGATGATGAGCTATGCCCCCGGCAGCGCGCCGGCGCGGGCCTACCCGATCCGCTACCTGATGTGGCACGAGATCGTGAACGAGGTCGTGGCGGCGGTGCCGAATGCGGTGACTTACTGCCCGCTCTGCAACAGCGACATGGCGTTCGATGCGCGGATAGACGGGGTGCGGCACACGTTCGGCGTGTGGGGCAAGCTGCGCTTCTCAGACATGGTCATGTACGACCGGCCGCCCGAGAGCTGGTGGCAACAGGCCATCGGCGAGGGGATCGTCGGGCGCTACACCGGGCGCACGCTCACCGCGCTGCCCGCCTGGATGGAGAGTTGGCAGGCGTTCCGCGAGGCGCATCCCGACGGCTTCGTGATGGACGAGCCGGACTGGCGGCGCGCCTACGGCCGCAACCTGTCTATCGGCTATGACAGATCGCGGCGTCCGTTCCTCTATTCCGGCGAGGACCCGCTGCACGGCATCCCGCCGCTGGCCCGCGTCGCGCGGGTGGGCGACCGGGCCTGGTCGCTCGAGCGGCTGCGCGAGGAGCGGCGGATCGAGGAGGCGGGCGTGACGCTGGAATGGCGGTCGGGGCAGGTCTCGGCGCTCGACAGCGGCACCATTGCCGGCGGTCGCGAGGTCGGCGACGTGCTGGTGCGGGACGCGCGCGGCCGCGACGTGCCCTACGACCTGCCATTTGCCTTTGTGTTTCACGCCTTTTACCCAAAGGGACATGGATGCTCGGGGGCGGTGGGTAGCGCAAACGTGATCCCTGCACCTGCCAGACGGCGTCGTTTCTGCGGGTGGGGCGGAAAAGAGAACGACGTTCCGGTCCGGCCGATCGATCGATCGAGGATGGCAATCGCCCTTGGGCCGTCAATGAGAACACCCGGTCCCGCCCCATCGATGCGCCGCGCCGGCGGACCGCTTGAAGCTTGAGCAGAAGTGCGAGATGACACCACGAGTTCGGAAAGAGGAGATCTTCATGAACATGCGAACCGTTGCACTCGCGGCCGTTCTGGTGGGCCCGACGGGGCTCGCTGCGGCCCAGACCGATCTGCCGCCCTTGCTCGCTCCGGCCGATCTGGTCGAGGTTCTCGAGGTGGGCGACCCACTCGTCCTCGACATCCGCGCGGCCGAGGGTGCGGCATCCTACGCGACCGGCCACATCGAGGGTGCGGTGAGCGCGCCCTACGCGCTGTTCCGCGGCCCCGAGGAGAATCCCGGCCAGCTGCCGAGCGCCGCTGAGTTGACCGAGACCCTGCAATCACTGGGCGTGACGCTGGACCGGCCGACCGTGATCGTCTACCAGGGCGCCGATGTCAGTGATTTCGGCGCCGCCGCCCGCGTCTATTGGACACTGAAATCGAGCGGCGTCAGTGACCTGGCGATTCTGAACGGCGGCATCAACGCCTGGACCGAGGCGAGGTTGACGGTCGACCAGACCTCGATCACTCCCGAGCCGAGCGCGATCGAGGTGAGCTTCTCCGATGAGTGGCTCGCGACCGAAGAGGACGTGCAGGCCGTCGTCTCGGGCGAGGAGGCGGGTACGCTGGTCGATGCGCGGCCAGAGGAGTTCTGGCGCGGTGACGCGATGCATCCCGCAGCGGCGCAGCCGGGCACATTGCCGCAATCAGAGTATTTTGTTCATTCGAGCTGGTTCGGCGACGGCCCTGCGATCATCGACGCCGAGGCGGCGCGCGAACTCGCGGCGGAGGCGGGATACACCGACGACGCGCAGATCATCTCGTTCTGCAACACGGGGCATTGGGCGGCGACGAACTGGTTCGCGCTGAGCGAGCTCGCTGGGCTCGACAACGTCAAGCTCTACCCCGAGTCGATGGTCGGCTGGTCGAACGCGGGCTACGAGATGGCGAACGTGCCGGGACCGCTGCGCCGGATCTGGCAGCAGATCACCAACGTCTTCTGAGGCGAACATGACCGATGTCACGACGGCGCGTCCCGGTCTCGGCCGGGGGATCGAACGCTCCGCCCTGATCCTGCTGGCGCTCGCCGCGGCACTCGCCGTGGCGGCGACGGCTGGGGCGCGGTACGGTCTGCTGCTGCTTATCGGCCTCGGCTTCGGCATCACGCTCGAGGGGCTGCGCTTCGGTTTCGCCGGCCCGTGGCGGGCGATGATCGTGCGGCGCGAGCCTGCGGGCCTGCTGGCGCAGCTTGTCGCCATCGCCATCGTCGCGGTCGTCGCGATTCCGCTCATTACCCAGAACGGAACCGAGCTGATCGGGGCGCACGCGCCGGTCGGCTTCGCCATGCTGGGCGGGGCCTTCGTCTTCGGGGCGGCGATGCAGGTGGTGCTGGGCTGCGGCTCGGGGACGCTGGTCAACGCCGGCAGCGGCAACCTGGTGGGCGTGCTGGCGCTGCCGTTCTTCGCCATCGGCAGCTTCGCGGGGGCGTATCACCTGACCTGGTGGACCGATCTCGGCACCGCGCCCGTCGTCGTCTTCGACGGCTACGACGGGGTGGCGGTGACGCTCGCGGGCCTGGCCGCGATCGCGACGGCGGCGCTCTGGCTCGCGGCACCCGGCACGCGACGCATTCCGCGCCGGCTGTGGCTGGCGGCGGGGCTGCTCGCTGCGTTCGCGCTGGCGAACCTCGTGGTCGCGGGGCAGCCCTGGGGCGTGGTCTACGGCCTCGGCCTCTGGGCGGCCAAGGGGGCGGGTGCGCTCGGCGCCGACCTCTCGGCGTCCCCGTTCTGGAGCGCGCCGACGAATGTCGAGCGGCTGGGCCAGAGCATCCTGACCGACGTCACCTCGCTCACGAACCTCGGCATCGTCGGCGGCGCGTTCCTTGTCGCCGCGTGGCGGCACGGCTTCACGCAGCCCGTCCCCGACCTGCCGCTCCGCGCCTGGGCGGCGACGGTGGTCGCCGGGCTCTTGCTCGGCTATTCGTCGCGGCTCGCCTTCGGCTGCAATGTCGGGGCCTTCTTCAGCGGCGTCTCGACCGGCAGCCTGCACGGCTGGGCCTGGTTCGTCATGGCCTTCGCCGGCGCCTGGGTCGGCATCCGGCTGCGCCCGGCGCTCGGGCTCGAGGAGCGGCGATGACCCGGCGCGTGACGATGGCCGTGACTGCGGCGCTGGTGGCGGCGCTCATCGCGTTCGATCTCGCCGCGAGCGCGTCCCCGAACCCGTTCCAGGCCCCGCCGCTCCTCGCGCTCGGCTCGGGGCAGGCGGCCAGCGGCGCGCACTGCGCGGCGCTACCGACGGCGGACTGATGCGGCGGGGTTCCGCCGACGCCGACGATGCGGGCGGGACCCACGCGGCGCGCGACGACGGGCAGCTCGTCGAGTGGCTGCGGGCGCGGGACGAGGCGGCGTTCGAGGCGCTCTTCGTATCTGTGGGAAACGGGAGGTTCTGCCAAGTCAGATGTGGAGGGGTGGCGCGCTCCGCCACGGCTCCGCGTTGTAAGCTGCTGGTACTCGGGGGACATTCTCAGGATTGATTATAGCTTCTCTCGGAGCGCCTCGTAAGGCGTCTGTCCGTTGGAGGCGCCGTGGGGTCTTCCGAAGTTGTAAAACGCTCCCATTCGACGAGTTTTGCCTCCAGGTCGACGTCGCCATTGTAGCTGAGGAGTTGGTGGAACTCCTGCTCGTCGGAACGGTGCGAGCGTTCGACTTTCCCGTTATCCGGTATGTGATCTACGGCGCCTTTTTCGTCCCGCTGTTCTTCTTCGAACGGCGATATGGTGAGCCCATCCTGGACGTGGGGCGCCGGAAGCACGAAGGTGCGGGCAGGCCGTCGATAGACCGTGGGCTGAGAGCCCGAGCTCGTTACATGGCCCCGCCCCTCGCGACTTTGCCGGATACGCTGTGAGCGCGGATCCGTAGGTGTCGTGTTGCCCGCCAGCGCCCGGCCTGCGTTCTCCATCATTTGCGGCAATGTGATCCCGTAGGAATAAACCATCAGCATATCAACCTCGGTCATGCCGGGCGCCTCTATCGCCGGAAAGCCGCTGGCAATGGGAAAGCCGAACTCATCTGCGCCCGTTATCTGCTCACCCTTGATGCTGTGAGCCGATGTCCAGGAACATCGCGCGCAAATCGACCGTCGAGCGTTCTCCGACATCATCGAAATGCGCCTCAAGCCATCGCGTCGCGGTCTCACGCCCCAGATCGCGCAGGTGGGTCAGGAACGCCCATTCCGCGTTCATCTTGGAGGACGCCCCTAGCGGGATAAGCGCGTCCTGGTTCTCAATGATGTGAAGGCGCTCGCGTCGATAGCGGTTTTCGTCCAGCTTGCCCTCGTCGATCAGCCGAGCGACGAAATCGATGGCGCGAAGCTCCTTCAGCAGGCTGGAATTGAAGGCGATCTCGTTGAGGCGGTTCTGGATTTCCTGCGGGGTGCGGGGGATGCCCTTGCGCTCGACTGGGTTGATCTGAATGACCAAGATATCGGCGCAATCGCTTCCGGCGTGAAACGGGAAAAGCGCCGGGTTGCCCATGTATCCACCATCCCAATAGGGCACGCCGTCAATCACTACCGCCTGATAGACGTTCGGAAGACAGGCAGAGGCCATCACCATATCGGAAGTCAGATAGCGGCTGTCGAAGACCTTGACCTTGCCGCTCTCGACGTTGGTGGCGGAAATGTAGAGCTTGATGCTGTTGCAACTTCGAACGCAGGAGAAGTCGACGCATTCCTCCAGCACGTCGCGCAACGGGTTCATGTTCAGCGGATTGGTCTGATAGGGCGAGAACATCCGCGACATCGCATCCAACGCGTGATAGCCCCAGGACCGGTCAAGGCTCCAATTCCCCATCATCACGTCGATCGGCGCGCGCTTGATTGGGCTGTTCTTTGCGGCGTCGGACATGGTGCGCCAGAAACCTTCCAGCTTTTCGCGTGCGCCATCAGCGCCACTGGCGGTATAGCCGTCGGCCAGCGCTACAGCGTTCATCGCACCAGCGGAGGTGCCGGAAATTGCGTCGATCTCCAGTCGCCCATCCTCAAGAATGCGATCCAGAACGCCCCAGGTGAAGGCACCGTGGGCGCCGCCGCCCTGTAAGGCGAGGTTGATACGTTTGCGATTATAGGCGGGCTTGCGCGGCTTCGCGCCGTTGCTCGCGACTTTCATGGTCTTTTCCATCAATGCGCCGTCCATCCGCCGTCGACGGGCAACGCGGTTCCGGTTACCGACGCGGCCCCATCGCTGCACAAGAACACGGCAAATGCGGCCAATTCCTCGACAGTGGCGAATTTCTTGGTCGGCTGCGCTGACAGCAAGACGTCGTGGATTACTTCTTCCTCGGTCATGCCGCGCGCTTTTGCGGTACCGGGGATCTGTTTCTCAACCAGCGGCGTCCAGACATAGCCCGGGCAGATCGCGTTCACTGTCACGCCATGTTCCGCCGCCTCCAACGCGACAGTCTTGGTCAACCCGACGATCCCATGTTTGGCCGCGACATACGCTGATTTGAACGGCGAGGCGACTAAACCATGCGCCGAGGCGATGTTGATGATCCGCCCCCATTTGCGCGCTTTCATGCCTGCCACGACGGCCTTGGTGGCATAGAAAGCCGCCGAAAGGTTCAGGGACAAGATCGCTTCCCATTTCTCATCGGGGAAATCCTCGATGGGCGAGACGAACTGAATACCGGCATTATTGACCAGCACATCGACTTGGCCAAAGGCACCCTCGGCTTCGGCGATCAGGCTGCGCGCGCCTTCTGGTTTCATCATGTTGGCGGGCGAATAGATCGTCTTGATGCCATGCACTTGCTCCAGTGACTTGCGTGCAGGTTCGATCTGTTCGGCAGGCTCGATGCCGTTCAACACGATGTTGTAGCCAGCAGCGGCAAGCCCTTCGGCGATGCCGTGGCCGATGCCGCTGGACGATCCGGTGATGACGGCGGTCTTAGGATTGGTCATAGGAAATCCTTTCAGGAAATCAGGCAAGGTAGTCGTGAACGATCCGGCCATAGGGCAATGTCAGGTCGGCCTTGAAATGGCGCCCCTCGACCACGCTCAGGACCGGAAGATCAGCGACGGGTGCGTTGATATGCGGGATCAGATGCAACCGCGCCGGACCCGAATAGTGAAAATGCATGGTGATATCGGTCAGGTTGTAGGCGACCAGTTCGGCCACCCGCTGATGACCGGTCACGCAGGGAATAATCTTGAGGTTGACCGAGGTCTTGCGCAGATGCGCCCCCCGCTGGGCCGGATCGGGAGCCATCCGGTCTTGGTACTTGTAGGTCATGGTGCCCATCGCCACCCGCTCGCCGGCGTAGTGCAGCGTGCCGGTCAGTGTGTCGGTGCGCACGTCCAGTTTTGGCTCGCCCCAGCGCTTGGGAAAGCCCCAAATCTCTCGCCCAGCCGAAATCGGCGGCTCGTCGTTGAGGAACATCATCGCGGTATAGTTGACCGGCTCATTGTTCAGCAGGCAGGGAATGACCAGACCAGATTCCTGGTAAGCCCCGAACCCGGTGCTGTCGGGCATGTTGATCCATTCGTAATGCACCTGGCCACTGCCGTCCGGGATCAGCGGTCCCGGCACTATGGCGCGGATCGCGTCGGGGTTGCTCAGATAGGTGATCACAAGATACTCGCGGTCGACGAACTGGTAAGGCCCTTTCGGGTAGCTTGGATTGGCAGGGGGCATGGCGTTGAGCGCCAAAATTTCGTCGGGGGTCATGGCCAGACTTTCTGGTTGGCGGCAGGGATGCTGCGTTTGCGCGCACGGCTAGTGCGCGCAAAGTCTGCGCCGCAAATTCAAGGGGGAGGCCCGCGACCTTGTCCGGTCGCGGGAAAGGGAAGCGGAGTTAGTGCGCGACCGCTGCTGGTACGCGCGCGCCATAAACGCCCCCCAGCACCGCGCCAAAGACGATGTGCAGGACCAGTGTCATCATCGGCGCCAAGATGCCGAAGTTCATGCCGAAGACTCCAGCTCCGGCCATCGGCATGACCATGATCATCATGGCCAGCCAAGCAGCCACGCCGAAGACAATGCCCTTGACGACGGCGCTGCCGCCGGGGATCGCCTCATAGAGGATGGCGAAACCACCACCCCAGGCCAGAGTGCCGATCATGAAATGGGCGAGCCAGCCTACGATAACCGGGGCGCCCATCATCATGCTGAGCATCGCCGCGACATCAAGCTCGGGCATCACGCCCATTATGCCCTTGGCCACCATCATCACTGACAATACGGCCGTAGCAATGAAACCGGCCAGAAAGCCGTTCTTGAGGTTTGTCATTTTCTTGGTCTTTCACAGGTGTCGCGGGGCCATCTCAACCGCCGGACTGTTTTCCATCGTGAAAGGCATCAAGGATGTTGTCGATATCGGTATCGACAGCCGTGTTGTCTTCGCCTGACGCTGCATTGCGTGCTTCAGCGGTGATCAGGCTTCGCGTCTGACGCATCTGGCCCATGAACCGGGCACAGCCGTTGCACATCGACAGATGCAGACGAATCCGAAGTCTTTGTCCAAGGTTCAACTCTCCGTCCAGAAAAGCGTCAGCCTGTTGGGCAAGATCGCGGCAGGTCAGCATAGTTTTCATCCATTGTCATGCCTTACGAACAGAGGACCATTCAGCCCGCGTTTCGTTACAAGAATTTTTGAAATGGTTTTTATGATATTCAAATTGCGGGACATCAGCCCGCGGCCCCGTCTATCGCCTGCCGCAGAGTCCGGCGCGCCCGGTGCAGCAAAATTCGCATGTTGCCCTCGGTGATTTCGAGTATCTTGCAAACCTCTTGCGCATCCAGCTTCTGTTGCGCCCGCAGCACCAATACGGCGCGTTGCGCGGGTGGCAAGGCCTCAATCGCATCGCCGACATGGTCCAGAATCTGGCGTCCGGCGACAACACGTTCGGGCGTCAACTCGTCCCACAGATCCGGCATGTGTTTCCAGCGACCACGCCCATCAAAGGCGTCGGCGAACTCGTCGTCGTTCGCCGAGGTGTCAAGCGACACACTGCGATCGTCGCGCATGGCACGGGTCTTGGCTTTGTTTGACAGAATCGTGAAGATCCAACCTCCAAGGGATGATCGCCCCTCAAATCCGCCAATGTTGTGCAACACCGCGATCCAAGTCTCATGCGCCACCTCTTCTGCGGAAGCGTGGTTGTCCAAGATTGCCGAGGCCACCCGCACCATCGCACCATTGTGCTGGCGATAGAGGGTTTCAAACGCGCTGCGCTCGCCCGCCGCAAGGCTGCGGAGGATCTCTGCGTCGTTTTCATCGTGCGCGGGCATTCACTGTGTCCCCCGAACTTTCCACTGACACTAAGCAAAACATCTTGTAACGCAGCTTTCGATGCCGTTCCCTGGCCTTCCTGTTTTTGTGCGACAAGTGCTCATGAAACGCGACAAACTTCGAAGACCGAAGTCGCCGTCTTTATCCGGGATTGCTGAGCTTCCATTCCCATGCGGGCGTCCAAGTCGAGGGCAATCTAGAGGAAACGGACGCGGACGGTATGGACATGTCGTCCTGGCGTTTAAATGTGCGCGCGCATTTTGTCGCGGCGCGCGCGGCGGTGCCACACATGAAGGCGCGGGGAGGGGGATCGCGCCGGTTCAGCCAGGAATCTTGCAACGGATCGAATCGGAACGCAGGGCCATCGACGAGAATTCTGGGGAGCTGCTGCGGATGAATGAGGAGCTTGCGAATACGCGGCAGCGAATCGGCCGCCTGATGTCGATGGTCGAGCACGGTTTGGCCGAAGCGTCCGATCCCGGTCTCAGCACAAAGCTGTCAGCAGCAAGGAAAGACCGAGACATCGCTGCTGCGGGAATCGAACGAGTCTGCCGCCGAATCGGACCGGCACTCGATCTGGATCCTGGACGGATCGTGGCATTCTCAAACTTTATGAAAGACCGTATCCGCAACGGCGATATCCCATTCCGGAAGGCGTACATCCGATCAATCATCGATCACATCGTGGTCAGCGACAGGCACGCGACGCTGTCCGGCCGACGGGATGGGCTTCGAGCGCTCGTCGCTATTCACAATGAAGGAGGACAGGCAGTGCCCACTGGTATTCAGGAATGGTGCGCCACACCCGAAAGAGATATACCATTGTTGGTTGCGGTCGTTCTCGAACCAAAGAGAGCTCGGCTGGGTTGGGACCGAACGCAACCCGTCCGCTATAGGGGCGAAGTTAGCAGCAAGCGGCCGTTCAGATGACGACCTTTGTGCAGACCTGAACCATACGTCAATTCCCGTCTAGCTATCTCACCATGAACGTTGAGATCGTCTTTGTCATAGTAGGAGAGACGCATGGGCAAGGTGACATAGCCGCACGGCGAAAGCACCCATGCGGAGTAAGAGTTTTGGGCGATCACGACGCAAAAATTCCGCGACCACCGGCTATTTTTCTCCAAAAGAGGAAGCAGCTGCCGACGATTACGCCAACCTGGAGAGCAGAAGCCAGCCGGGGAATGCGCGTAAGACTAACGGCCCGCCTTTAGCCCGTCTAGCAAATTTCCCCACTCCTGCATAAGCGTCACCCGCTGCTCCCAATAGGTGGCGCGGTTGTAGGTCCGCCGGATCGCGTTC